>NZ_JBBNIH010000154.1:0-83115 GCF_040094125.1 Faecalibacterium longum | reverse complement strand
TCGCTCGACAGCTCCCCTAGCGAGGGGAGCCTCTGGCGAAGAGATAAAGCTTTACGGAATGCCAAAGCCTCCCCTCGATAGGGGAGGTGGCACGCCGTAGGCGTGACGGAGAGGTTTCACCGTTTACACTATAATCTTATCACAGGAATTGTCCGTTGGGAAGAAACAGATGGGAGAGAAATGAGCCGATTTTTGGTTTTTTCTCGTGAAAAGTGCTAAAATCCAGCTTAAATTTTCGTCGTTTTGACGGTAAAAGTCGTACTTTCGCCCCATTTTTGCCTGCCTTGCTGACCGAAACGCCGTCATTGACGAAATTTGTGAAAACGTGTATCATGGGTAACGGCATCGCATTTTTCAACTTTTGTCTTTTAAGGAGGTCCATGCCATGCGTCCTCTCATCATCGCCCATCGCGGCGCGTCCCATCTGGCCCCCGAAAACACGCTGACCGCGTTCCGTCTGGCAAAGACGCTGGGTGCGGACGGCTTCGAGTGTGACGTTCAAATCACCAGGGACCGTCATCTCGTGGTGGCCCACGACTACCTCACCGACCTCAAGACCGGCGTCCACGGCAACATCCCGGATATGGACTTCGACGACCTGCGCCAGCTGGATTTCGGAAAATGGAAAAGCCCGGAGTTCGCGGGCGAAAAGATCCCCACCCTCGAAGAGGTTCTGGAAGTCGCACAGGACTTCAGGATGATACATATTGAGTTAAAGCCCTACTTGGACCGGGACGAAGAGATCGTGGACCGGATCATCGACGCCGTCCTTGACGCCGGGCTGGAAGAAAAGGCCGTGCTCACCTCCTTCGAGTACGGCGCCCTCCGCCGGGTGAAGGAGCGGATGCCCCAGATGGCCACCTGCGCCATGACCCTCAGCCCCGAATCCCAGCTCAGCCAGCCGGCCACCTTCTGGGAGAAACTGGGCCTCAAGAAGACCGACCCTCTCGTGGAGAAGCTTTCCAGCCCCCAGGCCCTCAGCGAAGCGGCCGCTCTGCTGGAAGACCCCAGCAGTCTGGACGAAGAGAACAGCGTCCTCATCTACTACCTGAAAGACCGTCTCGATTTTCTCTACTCCATCTTCCCCGGCATGAACCTGGCCGAAATTTTGCAGCAGTATTATTATCAGACGGATTTTGTGAACTATGTGGCCCAGTTCGGCTTCCCGGTGGATTACGTCGGGCCGGAGTACCACGCCTTTTTCCGGGACAAAGACCTTATCCCCAATGCCCACGCCCGCGGCTTCAAGGTCGCGCCCTGGCCGGTGGGCGTGGAGAGCCGGGACGACCTGCGCCAGCTGTTCCGGCTGGACCCGGAGCTTGTGGTCACGAATAAGCCCGAGGTGGCTGTTTCCATCCTCACCGGGCTGGGCCAGTGGGACGAATCATCCAAAGAGGGTTGACAGCCCTCTTTTTTTGGAGCATAATAGTCCTGTATCGAACAGTTTTATGTGAAACAGTTCGGCGTTCGAACATTCACATCAAAAGTCAAACCAGAAGGATGATACTATGAACCAAGCCTTTGAACCCGCCTGCACCCCCATCGCGCCGCCGTGGGAGGCGCCGCAGGTCATCCCGGCCCAGCTGCGCCGGGTGAACAACCTTATTTTCCGCAAGATAGGCCAGATTGCCCGCACCAATGGCGTGGAGGCCGTGACCCCCATGCACGGCTGGATCATGGAGTATCTTTACCGGCACTCCGAGACCCCGGTGTTCCAGCGGGACATCGAGCGGGAGTTCTCCATCACTCGTTCCACTGTCACCAACATCCTGCAGCTCATGGAGCGCAAAGGCTACATCACCCGTCAGAGCGTGGAGCAGGACGCCCGCCTCAAGCAGCTGGTCCTCACCGAAAAAGGCCGCCAGTTCCACGAGGACACCATGCGGGCCTTCCACCAGACCGATGAATATGTGGCCGGCCTGCTCACCGAAGAAGAAAACACCGAGCTGCTGCGGCTGCTGAATAAACTGTATCTGGGACTAAAGTGAAACAAATATGAACTTTTTCCGAAACTTTGGAAAAAGCATTGACTTTAATATTGTTTTGTATAAAATTGTTCCGTACCAAACAATTTATCAAAGGAGGCTCAAAGTATGATAAAGAAGCTTGCTTCCCATCTGGGCGAATACAAACGCGCCGCTATCCTGACGCCGATGTTTTCCGCACTGGAAGCAGTCATGGACATCCTGCTGCCCACCATCATGGCGTTCATCATCGACCTTGGCATTGAAAAGGGCGATATGAACGCCATCGTCAAATACGGCCTGCTCACCTTCGCAGTGGCGGCCATCGCCCTGCTGCTGGGCGTTCTGGCCGGCAAGTACGCCGCCGAGGCGTCCACCGGCTTTGCCGGCAACCTGCGCGATGCGATGTATGAGAATATCCAGCATTACTCCTTCTCCAACATCGACAAATTCTCCACCGCCGGCCTCGTCACCCGTATGACCACCGACGTGACCAACCTGCAGAACGCTTTCCAGATGATGGAGCGTATGTGTGTGCGCGCCCCGGTCCATCTGGTGTTCGCACTCATCATGGCGTTCAGCATCGGCGGCCCTCTGACCCTCATCTTCGTGGTGGCCATCGCCTTTCTGCTGGCCGTGCTGGCAAGCATCATGGTCCCCACCTTCAAAATTTTTGACCGTGTTTTCAAGAATTACGACAACCTGAACTCCTCCGTGCAGGAGAACGTGTCCGCTATCCGCGTGGTCAAGAGCTTCGTCCGCGAGGGCTTCGAGAACGAGAAGTACACCAAAGCCTGCGAGGGTCTGTATCAGCAGTTCGTCAACGCAGAGAGCCGTCTGAGCTTCAACAACCCCGCCATGCTGACGGCTATTTACGGCTGCAACATTGCCCTGAGCTGGTTCGGCGCAAAGTACATCCTGCACGGCGCGATGACCACCGGCCAGCTGAACGCTCTGTTCGGCTACATCATGAACATCCTGATGGCTCTGATGATGCTGAGCATGGCTTTCGTCATGATCTCCATGTCCGCCGCTTCCGCAAAGCGTATCGTGGAAGTTCTGGACGAGACGACCGACCTTCCCCCCGCCAAGGCTCCCGTGCAGGAAGTCAAGGACGGCAGCATCCGCTTCGACCATGTCACCTTCAAGTACAAGCACGGCTCCGGCCAGCCTGTCCTGAACGACATCACCTTTGACATCAAGCCCGGCGAGACACTGGGCATCATCGGCGGCACCGGCAGCGCAAAGTCCAGTCTGGTGCAGCTCATCCCCCGCCTGTACGACGCCGAGACCGGCACTGTCAGCGTGGGCGGCGTGGATGTCCGGGATTACAATCTCGACGTCCTCCGCCACGAGGTCTCCATGGTGCTCCAGAAGAACGTCCTGTTCTCCGGCACCATCCTCGACAACCTCCGCTGGGGCAATGAGAACGCCAGCGAGGAAGAGTGCATCCGTGTGGCAAAGCTGGCCTGCGCCGATGAGTTCATCGAGCGCTTCCCGGACAAGTACAACACCTGGATTGAGCAGGGTGGCTCCAATGTGTCCGGCGGCCAGAAACAGCGTCTGACCATCGCCCGCGCCCTGCTGCGCAAGCCGAAGGTCCTCATCCTCGACGACTCCACCAGTGCCGTGGATACCGCCACCGACGCAAAGATCCGGAAGGCGTTCCGTGAGGAGATCCCCGGCACCACCAAGATCATCATTGCACAGCGCATTTCCTCGGTGCAGGATGCCGACCGCATCCTCGTGCTGGACAACGGCCAGATCAACGGCCTCGGCACCCACGAGGAACTGCTGAAGAACAACGCGATCTATCAGGAAGTCTACAACAGCCAGACTCAGGGCGGCGGCGACTTCGACAAGCAGGGAGGTGAGCAGTAATGGCAGAACAGAAAGCAAAAGTCGTCCATGGCCCCGGCCCCCGCGGCATGGGAGGCCCGCGTCCGAAGGTCGAGAACCCGGGCAAGCTGCTCAAGCGCATCATGGCAGAGGTGTTCCAGCATTATCTGCCTCACTGCATCCTCGTGCTCATCTGCATCGTGGTCAGCGCGCTGGCCAATGTGCAGGCAAGCCTGTTCCTGCAGACCCTTATCGACGACTATATCATCCCCATGACCCAGCAGCAGGACCCCAGCTTTGCACCGCTGGCCGGTGCGCTGGTGCGCGTCGGCTGCATCTATGTGGTGGGCATCCTCGCTGCATGGCTCAACGCCCGCATCATGGTCAACGTCACCCAGGGTACCCTGCGCAACCTGCGCATCCAGCTCTTCACCCACATGGAGAGCCTGCCCATCAGCTACTTTGACACCCATCCGCACGGCGACATCATGTCCGTCTACACCAACGACGTGGATACCCTCCGCCAGATGCTCAGCCAGAGCATCCCCCAGCTGGTAT
The DNA here is from genome assembly GCF_040094125.1 of Faecalibacterium longum. NCBI lineage: Bacteria > Bacillati > Bacillota > Clostridia > Eubacteriales > Oscillospiraceae > Faecalibacterium > Faecalibacterium longum. The sequence goes on along the minus strand of NZ_JBBNIH010000154.1, from coordinate 78,754 downwards.
CCAGCGCCATCACCATCGTTTCCGTCTTTGCCAGCATGTGCATGCTGAGCTGGCAGCTCACCATCGTCACCATGCTGATGGTAGCCCTGATGCTCTTCTGCTCCAAGAAGATCACCCAGCAGAGCGGCAAGTACTTCATCGCACAGCAGCGCGACCTCGGCAAAGTGAACGGCTACATCGAAGAGATGATGGAAGGCCAGAAGGTCGTTAAAGTCTTCACCCATGAGCAGAAGGCCCTCGAGGGCTTCCGCGAGCTGAACGACAAGCTCAAGGACAGCGCCAAGCAGGCCAACAGCTTCGCCAACATCATGATGCCCGTCAACGCTCAGCTGGGCAATATCAGCTACGCCATCTGCGCTCTGGTGGGTGCAGCCATGGCCGTCACCGGCATGGGCGGCGTCACGCTGGGTACTGTCATGGCGTTTCTGTCCCTGAACAAGAGCTTCAATATGCCCATCAGCCAGGTGTCCATGCAGGCCAACAGCATCATCATGGCACTGGCCGGTGCAGAGCGCATCTTCAAGATGATGGATGAGCCCAGCGAGACCGATGAGGGCTATGTCACCCTCATCAACGCCAAGTACGACAAGGACGACAACCTCGTGGAGGCCAACGAGCGCACCGGCATCTGGGCCTGGAAGCACCCCCACCACGACGGCACCACCACCTACCACAAGCTGGAAGGCGACATCACCTTTACGGACGTCGATTTCGGCTATGTGCCGGGCAAGACCGTCCTGCACGACATCAACCTCTATGGCCGTCCGGGCCAGAAGATCGCCTTCGTCGGCTCCACCGGCGCCGGCAAGACCACCATCACCAACCTTATCAACCGCTTCTACGACATCCAGGACGGCAAGATCCGGTACGACGGCATCAACATCCATAAAATCAGGAAAGCCGACCTCCGCCGCTCTCTGGGCATTGTGCTGCAGGATACCCACCTGTTCACCGGCACGGTCATGGAGAACATCCGCTATGGCCGTCTGGAGGCCACCGACGAGGAGTGCATCGCCGCAGCCCGTCTGGCCAACGCCGACGGCTTCATCAAGCGCCTGCCCGAGGGCTACAACACCATGCTGACCGGCGACGGTGCGAACCTGTCGCAGGGCCAGCGTCAGCTGCTGGCCATCGCCCGCGCAGCCGTTGCTGACCCGCCGGTGCTCATCCTCGATGAGGCTACTTCCTCCATCGACACCCGCACCGAGGCTCTGGTGCAGCGCGGCATGGACGGCCTGATGTATGGCCGCACCAGCTTCGTCATCGCCCACCGCCTCTCCACTGTCCGCAACGCAGACTGCATCGTGGTCCTGGAGCAGGGCCGCATCATCGAGCGCGGCAGCCATGACGAGCTCATCGCCAAGAAGGGCAAGTATTACCAGCTCTATACCGGTAATCTGGCTGAGAACTAAACTTTATATATAGAAAAGCCGCTGTGCAGTTTTGTAGCTGTACAGCGGCTTTTTCTTGTGTTTTGTCGAATTTTATGATACTCTTTAGGTGTCGGCCTTCCGACTCCATTCAAATTGGGGAAGGGGGTGAGAACCTATGGAAATGTTATCTTCTTTCATTCTGTCCGTCGCAGCCAATGTTGTGGCTCATTGCATTGGCAAGTGGTTTGACGAGCAGTTCAAGGCCGGTAAGCACTAACCCCTAGTAAGCAAAACGCCCCGCGGTATTCGCAGTACCGTGGGGCGTTTTGCTGCTCATTGGTGAAAACCTATGAAGCAATATCTTCTTTCATTGCTTTTATTATATGCACTCTCAGCAAAAAAGTCAAGCGCTTCGCAATTTTATCGATCCAAATCGTGCTTCTTACAGAACTTCCTGCTCACCCAGTACATCCCGGCCCAGATGGCGATGGCGAGGATGAGATACACCGGATTTTTCAGCGAGCTGACCAGCGACTGGCCGAAGAGAGCCATCATGGCCACCATAACGGCCTTGCCCGCCAGAAGGGTGAGCAGATAGCGCTTCTCGTCAAAATCCGAGATACCAAAGGCCAGATGCAGGAACGACGTGGGCGTAAAGGGCAGGACGGCCAGCATGAAGAGGCTGGCCGTGTCCACATGGCTGACCCACTGCTGGGCCTTTTTCAGCTGTTCGGAGCGAGAGGCCAGCTTCCAGAAAAAGCGTTTGACCACCCGCCGCCAGAATAAAAACACCACCGTGCCGCCTGCGGCCACACCGAGCCAGCTGTAGACGAAGCCAAGAAATCCGCCGTGGGCCGCGATATTGAGGGCCACGATGGCGATGAGGGGCAGCGGCGGAAAAATGGATTCCAGCATCGCCAGCAGAATAGGGACCAACGGCCCCAGCCCTTCAAAGCCCTCTAACAATGCCTCCCAGAATTCCAGCGTACCCAGCTGGTGGAGCCAGTCGATGAGCGTCGTTTCCATCGTGCTCGTACCATCCCTTTCGTTTCTGCCTGATGTTTCTTCTTAGTATATCCAGCATCTATGACCGGGATATGAACAAAATCTGAGCATTTTTGCCTTTTTCTTCCTGTCTCTCCTTACAATACGAAACAGCGTCGTTCTTTCCTGCACGATATTTTATTCTTCTGCCTCAGAAGATGTGCCGGGCGGCCTCTGCTTCGGCGGCCTGCCGTTCGGCCTTGAGGCGCTGACGCTCCAGATACTGGGCCTTCTGCTTTTTCCAGCGGACCAGGCTTGCATCGTCCGGCATCTGGACGCAGCGGGCGAAGGCCCAGTGCAGGCCGTCCCGGCGCGACATCCGGTATTTCTGGAACACGCCCCGGCCGGCCTCACCGCCCCGGCCCTTACAGACGGGACACTGGGACAGCGTGTACCAGCCGCTGCTCCCTTTTTTCAGCCAGACGTCATCCGGCTGCAGGGCCGTGCCACAGACCGGGCAGGCCATCGTGCCGATGACGGGGTCCAGCTTCCACATAGACTGGTCCAGATAGCCTTGGAAGACCCTGAAATCCCGGTAGTCGCCCGGCGTGGGGCAAAGGCTCTGGCGCAGGGTGTCCTCCTCGCTGGGGTAAGCGGCCAGTCCGGCCCGCAGGTCGAGCATACGGCAGAGGTCGGCAGTATAGAGGGTGTCGGACAAAGCGTCGTGGAAGGGGCGTTCCAGCGGGATGCCCATCCGGGTGACGACATTTTCCAGCTTCATCCCCTCGCCTTCCTTGCGGGGGTACTCCCGCAGAAAGAGCTGCTGCAGGTCGTACCAGACCGTCGGGCGGCTCTCGTCGAGATTGCAGAGGAAAAGGTTCTGCTTGAGCACCGGCACGTCATCCATGCCCCACTCGGCGAACTCGGCGTCCGGGCCGCACCACTTCATAAAGCGGCGGAGGCCCTGGATGATGGGTTCACCCTTGTCGAGGTCCTCCTGCGTCAGACCGGTGACTTTGGCGATGTGGTGCTGCAGGCAGCGGAAGATGCGGGGACGCAGGTGGATGGAGAAGGTATCCAGCACGTTGGCGTCCTCGTCGATCTTGACAGCACCGATCTCAATGATCTCCCCCCGGAACGTCTGCTGGACGCCGTGATAATTAAAGATAAACGGCTGATAGCCGATGTTCCACTCCAAATCGAATAAAACTAAGTTGCGCGGCATTTGTGTCTGGTATCCTTTCAAAAAATAAACTTCTCAATGGCCTCAGCCACGCCGTCATGGTTGTTGTCGGCGACGGTCACATAGTCCGCTGCCTCCTTGACGGGGGGCTCTGCATTCTGCATGGCCACACCCACGCCGGCAAAGCGTATCATAGAGCGGTCATTGAGGCCGTCGCCGCAGGCCATGAGGTTGTTGCGGGTCAGCCCCCTGCTTTCCAGCAGACTGCCGAGGCTCACGTCCTTGGCGACCCCCAGCGGCACAGCCTCGATGAAGAAGGGGCTGGACGGGTAGAGGTCGATCTCGCCCGCAAACTGTTTCCGGCCTGCCTCCAACACCTCGTCGCGGCGGGCGGGGTCGAGGGTAATGAGCATCTTGCAGATGGGATAATCCACATAGGCGGCGAGGTCCTCCACCTTCTGCATGGGCAGCTTGCAGGTAAAGCACTCCTTCAGCGCCCACTCGTCCTCGGGACTTTCGGTGACGACGCCCTGCTTATTATAGGTAATGATGACCACGCCCTGCTCCCTGGCGAAGGCACAGAGCTGCGGCACATACTTTGCATCCAGCTGCTTGCGGTAGAGCGTCTCGCCGGTGGCACAGTCGATGATGGCACCGCCGTTATACGAGAGGATGCAGCCGCCCTTTTTATCCAGTCCCAGCTCCTTTGCCAGCGGCATGATACCTGCCGTGGGACGACCCGAGGCCAGCACGATGGTCACGCCTTTGGCGGCAGCTGCGTCCAGCGCTGCGCGGGTGGCGGGGGTGACGACCTTCTGGTCATTGGTCAGGGTGCCGTCGAGGTCGAGCGCCAGCACACGAATATCTTTCTTTTCCATATCCAGCCTCACTTATTTTTACAGGCCGGAACGTCCCGGCCCTGTCGATTTTATCGCACACTTTTTTATTGTACAATGAATGCACCTCTCAGCGCAAGACTCTTTGTTATATTTCTTCGGCACTTTGGAGTTTGTTTGAAAATACAAACTGTAGTTTGTACCAAAAAACACGTAAAAATAGACATTTCTAACTACTTATCGTAAAATGTTAGCAGATGTAAACATCATCAAAATCCCTTGAAATTTCCAAAAACCGCGTTATAATAACGGCAGAAACACTTATCCCATGCCCTTTGGGGTACATGAGGGAATAAAAAGGAAGGTATACTACTATGGTCGATATTAAGAAGATTGCTCTGTTCGCTGCCGGCACCCTGTTCGGTTCCGCTGGTTTCAAGCTGCTGTCCAGCAGCGATGCCAAGAAGGTCTACACCCAGACCACCGCTGCTGTCCTGCGCATGAAGGACTCCACCATGGAGACCGTCAGCAAGGTCCAGGAGCAGGCCGGTGACATCCTCGAGGATGCAAAGGCCATCAACGAGGCCCGCGCTGCCAAGGCTGAGGCTGAGGTCATCGAGGACGCTGCTGAGGCAGAGACCACCGAGACCAACGAGTAATTTTGCAGTCTCTGAGCCGCCTGTGGGCGGCTCTTTTTATGGTTATTTTTTGCAATACGCAGAGGATATTCTGATATGAAATGTACTATTCTTCATGAGAGCCGCGGCCGCCTGCGGGTACACGTCTGCAATGTGCGGATGACCCTTCACCGGGCCGATGTGCTGGAAGCCTATCTGAACCACCACGACGCTGTGAGCAAGGCCAAGGTCTACGAGCGGACGGGCGATGTGGTGGTGTATTACACCGGTGCCCGCAAGGATGCCGTCGCCGCCCTGAGCACCTACCGTTTCGATGACCCCGATCTGGACGCACTGGTCACCAGCGCCGACAGCCGCCGCATCAATCAGGAATATCAGGAAAAGATGTATAACCTCTTGGCAGGCCGGGTGCTGCGCGAGCTGTTCCTGCCCGCCCCGCTCAACGCCGCCTACACCGTGTTCCGCTCCATCAAGTTCCTCTGGAAGGGTGTGTGCTGCCTGTGGCGCCGCAAACTGGAAGTCGAGGTGCTGGATGCTTTGAGCATCGGCGTTTCCATCTTGCGGGGCGATTTCGCCACCGCAGGCTCCGTCATGTTCCTGCTCAACGTCGGCTCCCTGCTGGAGGAGTGGACCCGCAAGAAGAGCCTCGACGATCTGGCCCGCAGCATGGCCCTGAATGTCGATAAGGTCTGGGTCCGCGCACAGGGCACCGAAGTGCTCATGCCGCTCACCAAGGTCCACCCCGGCGATGAGATCGTCGTCCGCTCCGGCAACATGATCCCGCTGGACGGCACCGTCATCGAGGGCGAAGCCATGGTCAACCAGGCCGCTCTGACCGGCGAGTCCATGCCGGTGCGCAAGACCATCGGTGCCACCGTCTACGCCGGCACTGTGGTGGAAGAGGGCGAGTGCGTCCTGACCACCAGAGCCGAGGGCGGCGCGAACCGCTACGACAAGATCGTGGCCATGATCGAGGAGTCCGAGAAGCTGAAGTCCAGCACCGAGAACCGTGCGCTGGCTCTGGCCGATCGTCTGGTCCCCTGGTGCCTCGGTGCTACCGTCGTCACCTACGCCCTGACCCGGAACGCCACCCGCGCCATCTCCTGCCTGATGGTCGATTTCTCTTGCGCCCTCAAGCTCTCCATGCCGCTGGCCGTTCTTTCTGCCATGCGCGAGTGCGGCGCAAGCCATATCACCGTCAAGGGCGGCAAGTACCTCGAGACCCTGTCCAAGGCCGACACCATCGTCTTCGACAAGACCGGCACCCTGACCCGCGCTACCCCCAAGGTGGTCAAGGTCGTCCCCTTCTCCGGCTGCAGCGAGAGCGAGGTTTTGCAGCTGGCCGCCTGCCTCGAGGAGCATTTCCCCCACTCGATGGCCAACGCCGTCGTCCGGGAGGCCAAAGAGCGTGGCATCTCCCACGAGGAGATGCACTCCGAGGTGGAGTATATCGTGGCCCACGGCATCGCCAGCCGCGTCAGCGGTGAGCGGGTCGTCATCGGCAGCCACCACTTCGTCTTTGAGGACGAGCACTGCACCATCCCCGAGGACGAGCGCGAGAAGTTCGATAACCTCGAGCCGGAGTATTCTCACCTCTATCTGGCCGCTTCGGGCCGTCTGGCCGGCGTCATCTGCATCGCCGACCCGCTACGTCCGGAAGCTTCCCGCGTGCTGCGCGCTCTGCGCGGCCTCGGCATCACCAACACTGTCATGATGACCGGTGACAGCGAGCGCACCGCCGCCGCCATCGCAAAGCAGGTGGGTGTGGACCAGTTCTTCGCCGAAGTCCTGCCCGAGGACAAGGCTGCTTTCGTCCAGAAGGCCAAGAGCGAGGGCCACACCGTCGTGATGATCGGCGACGGCATCAACGACTCCCCCGCCCTCTCTGCCGCTGACGTCGGCATCGCCATCAACTCCGGTGCTGCCATCGCCCGCGAGATCGCAGACGTGACCATCAAGGCCGACAGCCTCGAGGAGCTGGTCATCCTCAAGACCATCGCCAACTCCCTGCAGCGCCGTGTCAGCGCCAACTACCACTTTGTGCTGACCTTCAACTCTGCCCTCATCGCGCTGGGGGCAATGGGCATCCTGCAGCCTGCGTCCTCTGCTATGCTGCACAACCTCTCCACCATCGGCATCAGCCTCAAGAGCATGACCAATCTCATCCCCGAGGAAAAGGCTCAGAAGGCTCTGGCCGAAAAGAACTAAATCCCATCAGATACAAAAATACCGGCTGTGCATCCAACACAGCCGGTATTTTTATGTTCAGATATTACTCAAGGCCGATCTGCTGGGCGTACTCTTCCAGCAGCTCCCGCTCGAGGAAGGGGGTCTTGACGCCCTCGCGGTCACGGTAAGTCTCATGGCCCTTGCCGATGACGGCGATAAGGTCGCCCTCCTGTGCATGGTCAACAGCATAATGCAGGGCGTCGAGGCGGTCAGGAATCTCCACGAACTTTGCGTCCGGGTTGCCCTTGTTCATGCCCACGCGGATGTCGGCGATGATGTCTTCCACCTTCTCAAAGCGGTTGTTGTCCTCCGTGAGGATGGAGAAATCGGCCATCTTGGCACAAATTTCGCCCATGCCGTAGCGGCGCAGCTTGGAGCGGTTGCCGCCGCAGCCGAACACCACCACGAGGCGGTGGGGGGCGTAGGCCCGCAGAGTCGTGAGCAGGCTCTCGGTGGAGACTTCGTTGTGGGCGTAGTCCAGCAGGATGGTGAACTTCCTGCTGATGGGGACCAGCTCCACGCGGCCCTTGACCACACAGCGGCCCAGACCTTCGTGGATGGCCTCATCGGGCAGGCCCAGCACCTTGCCCACAGTGAGAGCGGCCAGCGCATTGTAGACGCTGAACTCGCCGGGCATATTCACCTTGACGTCCATATCGTCCTTGCCGGAGACATGGAACTGGACGCCGAGGAAGTCGTGGGTGCGGAGCAGCTGGTAAGTACCGGCGCGGTAGTCGGCCTTCTCGCTGCAGCCGTAGGTCACAAGCTTGCAGGTGTGGCCTTCCAGCAGGGCCTCGGTGTTCTCGTCGTCGATGTTCACGACGCCGGTGGTGCAGCGCTTGAAAAGCTGACCCTTCCAGCTGCGGTATTCTTCAAAGGTCTTGTGCTCGCCGGGGCCGATGTGGTCGGGAGAGAGGTTCGTGAAGACGCCGATGTCGTAATGGATGCCCGCCACGCGGTCCATCATGAGGCCCTGACTGGACACTTCCATCAGCGCCGTATCGCAGCCGGCGTCCAGAAACTCCCGGAAAGTCTTCTGCAGCTCATAGCTCTCAGGGGTGGTGTTGGCCGTCTCCTGATGGTGGCCGAGGAAGTAGATGCCGTTAGTGCCGATCATGCCCACTTTGCGGCCTGCGGCTTCCAGCACGCTCTTTATCATGTGAGTGGTAGTAGTCTTGCCCTTGGTACCGGTGACACCGATCATGGTCATCCGGCGGGAGGGGTTGCCGAACAGGTTGCCGCTCATGAGTGCCATCGCATAGCGGCTGCTCTCCACCTTCAGCACGGCAGCACCGGGGACGGTGGAAAGGTCGATGTCGTGCTGGACCACCAGCGCCGTCACGCCGTCGGCCACGCACTGGGCGGCGTAGTCGTGGCTGTCCCGCTGGGTACCCACGATGCAGACGAAAAGTCGGCCCGGGGCCGCCTTGCGGCTGTCGTAGATGATGTCCTCGATGTCAAGTTCAAGGCTGCCCTGCACCAGCGTATAGGACACGCCCTCCAACAGTTGTTCCAGTTTCATCGTTCAAATGCTCCTTATTGCTGTTCTGCCGCTGCGGCAGTAGGGTCTTCGGCGGGCGCGGCTTCCGCGCCCTCAGTATCGGGTTCGGTGCCGGAGACTTCCTCCGGCTGGCTCTCGGCTTCTGCCTCCGCCGGGGCGGCAGGCTCTTCCGGGGCCGTCCAGCCCGAGGGCAGGGTCGGCTCACCCTGTGCAAAGCGGAATTTGCGGCTGGAAGAGGCGCTCAGGTGGCTCAGATCCAGCATACCGGTGTCGGTGGGCGAGCAGCCCTTGCCGTCCTCGTTGAGCAGGACATACTTTGCCAGCCGGAGTTTGTAGTCCAGCTCATTCAGGGTACCCAGAAGCACGCTGATGCGGCCCTGATACAAAAACGCCATCTGCTCCGGGTCCTCGAACTCGATGCGGGTGACATCCGCCCCCAGCTCACTGCTGTCCAGTGCGGTCAGCAGAGTGTTCAGGGACTCGAGCCGCTTATCCGTGGGCGGTCCGGCCTCGCTGGATGCGGCGCTGTCAGACGCCGCGCTGCCCGAAGACGCGCCGGACGGTCCTGTCTCAAATTCCAGCTGTGTACCCGGCGTCGTGGATACCGGCTCGCCGCCGCAGAGGATGATAAGGTCCGGCTGGGCCGAATCCTTATCCAGTATCTTCAGCCCCGCAGAAAGGCTCAGCCAGCCGCTGGACGTCTGCATGGCGTAGACGGCAGTGGCCGCGTTGGTCCGCACCACTACGGTGTTAGGGTAATCCCGCTCCACCCGGATATTTTCCAGCAGCGGGAACTGCTTTTCCAGCGCAGCGGCCTTTTCGGCGGGGTCGAAGCTGAAGATGTTCTCTTCCGCGTGGACGCCCAGCGCCTGCAGGATCTCAGCGCTGGAATAGCCGCCCACCTCCTGCACCACCTCTCCATCGACCGCCACTTCTAAGGTGTTTATCTTGAAGAGCATGGTCACGGTGAGGTAGACGCCCACCCCGATGACGCAGAGCAGCAGCGCCAGCGCCGTCAGACGGCGGATGGCCCTGCGGCGGCGGACAGCGGCACGAGTCAGACGGCGCTTTTTTCTGCCCTCCCGCCGGGCCGGGCTGCGGAGGTTCGCCTCCGTGGGGCGGTAGCGCCCGCCGCTCTGAGGCCTCCGGGCGCTCTGGACATTCTGGGGCCGCTGGCCATTCTGGGGCCGCTGGCCATTGCGGGGGCGGCTCCCATTTGTGGGGTAGGCGGTCGTGTTCTGACGGGGCCGCTGGCTTCTCTGCTGGCCCTGACGGCGGCTCTGGTTCTGGTTATTGGGCCGTCGCGCCGTCTGCTGGGGAAACTGGATGCTGTTGTCCGCATATCCCGAGCTGTGGTTTTCGAACGTCACATTGCCGCCCGAGAAGTCCAGCGTCTGCTCCTGATAGCCCTGCGTCCGGCGACGGTTCTGATTCGAGGGACGCCGGTCCTGCGTCCAGTCGTAGGCTTTGCGGGACTTTCCCTGCCGCCGGGCGCTGTTCTGCTGGATTGAACTGCTGGGGCGTCGGCTCTTGTTCCGATCCTGCTGCATGGTGCGGCGTCGCCTCCTTTCCGTCTGATTATTTTATCACAAGAGTGCTGCCGAATCAATCACGGCGTCTTGACCAGTTTCATCAGGGCGTCGGCGATGCGGTCGAGGCTGTCGTCCACCGAAAGGGTGCGGGCGTTCCTGCCCATGGCAGCCAGCTTGCCCGGCTCGGCCAGCAGGCCGGAGACGGTCGAGACCAGCTTCTCGCCGGTCAGATCCTTTTCCTCGATGACCACAGCGGCACCGGCCTTCTGCAGCTCCATGGCGTTGTAATACTGGTGGTTCTCCGCCACATTGGGGCTGGGGATGAGGATGGCGGCGCGGCCCTCGGCTTCCAGTTCGGCCAGCGTCAGCGCACCGGCACGGCTGATGACGAGGTTGGCAGCGGCCAGCAGCTCGGGCATATTGTTGATATATTCCTTCACCACGAGGCTCTCGCCGGGAGCAAAGCCTTTTTCCTTTTCGAGATTTTGAAACAGCTCCACGCCATACTGTCCGGTGGCGTGGATGTGGAGCACAGGCTTGTGCTCTTTCTGCTCCCATGCGCAGAGGTCGGCCACCACCTCATTGACGCGGCGAGCGCCGAGGCTTCCCCCGAAGGAGAGGATGACGGTGCGGTCACCGGCACCCAGCTGGGCGCGGATGGCGTCCCGCTCCCCTGCCTTCTCGAACACTTCAGGCCGCACCGGGTTGCCCACGACCTGCGTCTTTTCGGGCGCACCCAGCTTTTCCACAGCGGCAGGCACGGCGGCGAACACGATGTCCACGTCCGGGGCCAGCAGCTTGTTGGTCACGCCGGGGAAAGCGTTCTGCTCATGGATGGCGGTCTTGATGCCCTTCTTGGCGGCGCAGCGCACCACCGGGCCGGAGACGTAGCCGCCGCAGCCGATGACGAGGTCGGGCTGCACTTCCTTCATCATGGCCCGGGCTTTCGGGCCGGAGAGGGCCAGGTTCCAGAGGGTGATGATGTTCCGCTTGATGTTGTTCAGGGAGAGCTTACGCTGGAAACCGGTGATCTCGATGTGGTGGAAGGGGTAGCCCGCCTGGGTCACAAGGCGGTATTCCATGCCCTCCTTCCGGCCTGCAAAGTGTATCTCGGCGGACGGGTCGGCCTTTTTGATGGCTCCCGCGATGGCCAGAGCCGGGTTGATATGTCCGGCAGTTCCGCCGGCTGCGATAAGTACACGCATGGTGATTTCCTCCTTATCTGGATGTGCTCAATATCCCATGTTGGGGTCGAGCCGGATGGTGTTATTGGACTTTTCTTTTTCCCGCTGTTCCCGCAGGGCGCGGAGATTCTCCCGCTCGAGGCGGGCGCGCTCGCCGCCCCGGCCGATGTTTATCATCACGCCCATCTCGGCCAGCAGCAGGATGAGACTGGTGCCGCCGGAGGAGAAGAAGGGCAGCGAGATGCCGGTGTTGGGCAGGGTGTTGGTGACGACCGCGATGTTGCAGAACACCTGCCACGCAATTTGGGCCATGATGCCGATGCCCACCAGTGTGCAGTAGCGGTTCTCGGCGTGGAAGGCCAGCCACAGCCCCTGCACGAGGAAGAGCACGAAGAGCAGGATGACGATGACGGCACCCACGAAGCCCAGCTCCTCGCACACGACGCTGAAGATGAAGTCGTTGGTGCTCTCGGGGAGCCAGAGCTGTTTTTCGATGCTGTTGCCGAGGCCGAGGCCGGTGACACCGCCGGAGCCGATGGCGTAAAGGCTCTGCAGGGTCTGGTCGGTCATCTTGCTCAGGTCGTGGGTCCAGCCGTCCAGACGGCTCTGTAAGTACGGGATGGAGTCGATGTGCTCCAGCACGGTGCGGAGCAGCAGCACAGCGGACGCGCCGCCCGCCCAGGTGATGATGCCGCCGCTGCCGCCCAGCAGCAGGATGGTGCCGCAGATGGCCGTCGTCAGGACGATGCCGGACATATGCGGCTCAAGCATGAGCAGGATGACCACCGGGATGAGGGGCAGCAGCGGGACGATGAGTTCCCGCACGATGCGCTGATAGAGCCACTGGCCTGCCGGGACGCGCCGCCCGGAGGCGGGGTCCAGCTTTTCCAGATGGGGCGCTTTCGCGGCCAGATGGGCCGTGAGCAGTATCATCTCAAACTTTGCGATCTCCGATACCTGAATGGTAAAGCCGATGCGCAGCCAGCGGCGGCAGCCGTTGAGGGGCGCACTGAACAGCACCGCGATGAGCATCACGATGCAGACGACATAGCCCGGCCCGACCATCCTGCGCAGAAAGCGATGGTCGATGCGAGAGAAGAGCAGCATGACCGCGAAACCCAGACCCAGGCAGAACACCTGCGACTTGATGTAGTAGAAGCTGTCGCCCATCCGCAGGTAGCCCGTGGTGTAGCTGGCACTGAACAGCATGATGAGTCCGAACACGATGATGACTGCCAGCGTCGCCAGCCAGTTGATGAGCACCTGCGGCCAGGGGCCGGGGCTCGACAAGATGGCAAAGGACTCAGACTTTTTTCTCCGGATGGTCGCCATCCGCATTCCCTCCTTATCGGGTCCCGGCTCAGCTGGCCCGCGCCACCTGCAAGGTCAGCGCAAGGCCCAGCATTGCCAGGACTCCAAAAATATAAAAGATATTCACCGGGTCAAAGCCCCGCTTTTCCAGCCAGCGGTGGAGCGGCGCGGTGCCGAACAGCTGCCGCCGCCCGCCGGAGGCTTTCCAGACAATGATCTGCAGAGCCACCATGCCGCCTTCCAGCCAGTAGGGCAGAGCCAGCGGGAGCGTCAGCCCGGGCCAGCCGACGCTCAGCGGCACACAGCCCAGCGCACCGGCTAAAAACTGGCATCCCACTGCACCGGGGCGGAGCTTTGCGGGGTAGAAATTCCAGAGCAGGAAGGCCATCAATGCCCCGGCCAGCGCCGCCGGGAGGACGCCCAGCGGGAACCAGCCCAAGAGGGTCATGGCCGTCATGAGACCCAGCATGGCGATGAAGGCGCAGCCGCAGACCGTGCCGTCCATGCCGTCGGCGGTGCGGGCGCTCTCGGCCAGCGCCACTAAAATCGCCAGCCAGACCACCGGGGCCAGCGGCCCGAGGGTGCAGTAGCCGACGCCCGGCAGGGCCAGCCCATCGGGCAGGCAGTGGTTCAGCCCCAGCAGGGCCAGCACCAGCGTGCCGGAGGCCGCTTCCAGCGCCAGCCGCACCGGGCGGCGCAGCCCCAGCGGTGACCGATGCCGCAGCCGGACCACATCGTCCGCGAGGCCCACGGCCCCGAAGCAGAGCGCCCCGAACAGGGCGATGAGCAGCCGAGTGGTCAGCAGGCTCTCAGTCCCCAGCAGCTCCGGCTGGGCGACACAGGCCGCTGTCCAGCCGACGCCTACCGCCGCCAGCGTCCCCACCATCAGGCAGAGCCCGCCCATCGTGGGCGGCTCATTTTCCTCCTGCTGGACGCGGAACGCCCGCAGCAGCGGCGTCATCAAATTCCCGAGCGCCGCCGTGAGGACGAACCCCAGCGTTGAGGCGACGATCAAGGCAAAACGAATCATAATAACGATACTCCAAGTATTTTACTTTGCGCAGACGGGATAAAACAGGGCCAGCGCCTTTTCCAGTGCCATGCCCCGGCTGGCCTTCACCAGCAGAGCGTCGCCCGGGGCCATCCGGGCCAGCAGAGCGTCTGCAGCCTGCTGGTAATCCTCGGCGTGGACGACGTCGGCGAGGCCCGCGTCCTTTGCAGCCTTTGCCGTCCGTGCGGCCTCGGGGCCGTAGGTGACAAGAGCGGTCAGCCCGGCCTCTGCGGCCTGACGGCCCAGCTCTTCATGAGCGGGCGCGCTCATCTCGCCCAGTTCCAGCATATCGCCCAGCAGAGCGAAACGGCGCTTGCAGGGGTACTCTTTGAACATCGCCAGCGCAGCCTTCATGCTGTCGGGGTTGGCGTTGTAGCAGTCCTCGATGACGTCCATGCTGCCTGCGTGGACGACCTTCTGGCGCATACCGGTCTGCTCGAAATCGGCCAGACCCGCGATGACGCCCTCGGGCGCGAGGCCCAGACGGGTGGCAGCGGCGTAAGCAGCCAGCGCGTTCGCCACATTGTGACGTCCCATCGCAGGAATCGTCACCTCATAGCTGCCTGCATTTTTATCGCAGAGGGTGAAGGCCATGCCGTCGCCCTCCTGCCGGACATCGAGGGCGCAAACGTCGGCATTCTCGTCGCCGAGGCTGAACCACACGGGCCGGACATGGGTGGGCAGAGCGGCTTTGCGCAGGAAGGGGTCGTCGCCGTTGAGCACGAGGGGCGAACCCTCGGCAAGGCCGGCGCAGATTTCCAGCTTCGCCTTGCAGATGTTCTCCTGACTGCCCAGATTGCCGATGTGGGACACGCCGATGCAGGTGATGATGCCCACATCGGGGCGGGCGCACTTTGCCAGACGCTCGATCTCACCGGCGTGGCTCATGCCCATCTCGACGACAGCGTACTCCGTATCCCTGCCGATGCGGAACATGGTGCGGGGCAGGCCCAGCTCATTGTTCTGGTTGCCCTCGGTCTTGATGGTATTGCCAAAGCCCGCGATGGCGGCGTAGGTCATCTGCTTGGTGGTGGTCTTTCCCACACTGCCGGTGACGCCCACCACCTTCGGGTGGAACTGGCTGCGGTAGTTCGCGCCCATGACCATCATGGCGTGGTAGCTGTCGGGGCTGATAACAGCCTTTTCAGCCGGGACGCCCTCCACCGGGTGGTTGAGGACGACATAGGCCGCGCCCTCTTCCAGCGCCTTGGCCGCGAAATCGTGGCCGTCGAAGCGCTCACCGGGGAAAGCCACAAAGATGCAGCCGGGGCAGACCTCGCGGCTGTCGGTGGTCACGAGGCCGATGGGCTGGCTGTCGGCGAAGCCCTCGGGGGCAAGGCCTTTCAAAAGCAGGTCTGCTGCGATTTTTTCCATAATAAATCTCCTTATCCGCAAGTGATGGTGACGACGGTGCCTTTCTGGACGCTGGAGCCGGCGGCCTCGCTCTGGCTCTGCACGGTACCGGCGCTGTCGCCCGCCACCTGACAGTTCAGGCCGGCGGCGGTCAGCATCTGGCGGGCAAAGTCGGCACTCTTGCCGCTGACGTCCGGCACTTCCGTGTGGCTGCCGGAGTAGGTATCGGTGTAAAGATAGATGGTGGTGCCGCTGGCCACCGTTGCGCCTGCGTGGGGGTACTGGTAGGTGACGACGGCAGCGGTCTGGTCGCTCTCGCTCTCCACGAGCTGATGCTTGAGGCCCTTGGTATTCAGGGAGACCTGCGCATTGCTCCACTCCTTGCCCACGAGGTTCGGCACCTTGACGGTGTTCTGGCTGCGGTCGATGCCGTCGGTGGCAATGCCCAGATAGGGGGCTATCTCACTGATGATGTTGCCGACCACAGGCGCAGCCAGAATGGACGAATAGTCGGTGTGGGCGTTATTGGGGTCGTCCAGCATGACGTAGACCAGAATTTCGGGGTCGTTGGCAGGCAGGACGGCGGCAAAGGAGGCGACCTTCTTGTAGTCGCCGTCGGCGCGGCGCTCCATGTTCAGCTGCTCGGACGTACCGGACTTGCCGCCGATGCGGTAGCCCGCGACGTAGGCGTTGGAACCGCCGCCGGTGGTAGTGCCGTCGCCCACCTCATACTCCATGATCTGCCGGATGGTCTCGCTGGCGCTCTTGCTGATGACCTGACGGCGGACGTTCGCGCCGATCTCCTCGACGACGTTGCCGTTCTGGTCGGTTATCTTATCCACCACATGAGGGGTGACGAGGTAGCCGCCGTTGACGGCTGCCGAGACGGCGGTGCAGACCTGCAGCGGGGTCACAGCCATTGCCTGACCGAAGGAGGAAGACGAAAGCTCGACCTCGCCCAGCTGGCTCTTGGTGTAATACTTCATCA
This sequence comes from Faecalibacterium longum, assembly GCF_040094125.1. Lineage (NCBI taxonomy): Bacteria > Bacillati > Bacillota > Clostridia > Eubacteriales > Oscillospiraceae > Faecalibacterium > Faecalibacterium longum. The sequence goes on along the minus strand of NZ_JBBNIH010000154.1, from coordinate 62,591 downwards.
TGCCCGTCTCGTTGGGCAGGTCCACGCCGGTGCGCTCGGTGAAGCCGAAAGCGTCGAAGTAGTCGTAGAAGGCGCTGGAACCCAGCCGCTGACCCAGCTGGATGAAGTAGATGTTGCAGCTGTTCCGGAGGGCCTCGGCGAGGTTCTGGACGCCGTGGGCCTTCTTACCGGCGCAGTGGTACGTCTCTTTTGCCACGCCGTAGGCACCGGAGCAGTTGAAGGTGGTGTAATAGGTGGCCTTGCCCGAGTCCACACCCATCGCGGCCGTGATGACCTTGAAGACGCTTCCGGGGTAGTACAGCTCGGTGATGGTCTTGTTCTTCCACTGGATGTCGCGGTAGGTTCCGGTGTAGTCAGGGTCTTCTTCCGGTATCTTCTTGCCTTGCTCGTCCCGGAGATAGTTGCCGTTGGCGTCTTTCTTGTAGATGGTGTAAATCTCCGGTTCTGCGTTCACCTGCTCATTCAGATAGGCCAGGTTCTCGCTAAAATCCAGCGGAGCGTTGGGGTCGAAGTCAGGCTTCGAGGCCATAGCAAGGATGGCACCGGTCTTGACGTTCATGACGATGGCTGCGCCACGGTTCTCGACCGTGTTGGCGTAGATGGCCTCGTTGAGGTAGCGCTCCACGACCTCCTGCACATTGACGTCCAGCGACAGTACCAGATTGGAGCCGTCCTTGGCGGCGTAAGTGGTGGCGTTGGCGTCGGCGATGGCGTTGCCGTAGGCATTGCGGAGGGTGATGGTGCGGCCATTGACGCCCGCGAGGGTGTCATTGTAGGATTTTTCGAGGCCGTAGAAGCCCTCGCCGTCGCCGTTGCAGAAGCCCAGCACCGATGCGGCGAACGCGCCGTAGGGGTAATCGCGCTGGAAACTCTTGGACGAAGAGACGGAGATACGGCCCTTCTTGATGACGGTGCCGTCTTCCAGAGTCTTGGCTTTGGCGTGATCTTTATTATATTCGCTGATGTATTTCTCGATGGAGAGCTTGACGGCATTGTTCACCTTGGTGGCCAGCACCTGATAGGACGACCCGTTCTTGGACAGCGCGTCGTGGACGGTCTGGTACTGGGTCTGATATTCTGCCGAAGAGGTATCTACGCTGTCGAGACTCTCGCCGTCGCCGGAGAGCAGCCGCAGGGTGAGCTGGCGGCTCACATCGGCCAGCGTCGTCTCGTCCACGGTCTTGACAGCCTCACCCGTCTCCTCGACGGTCTGGCTGGTGAAGAGGGCCGTGCTGTAGCTGGGGTCGGCCCAGATGGTCCATACTACGCTGGTGGACGCCAGCGTGATGCCGGAGGCATCGTAGATCTCGCCGCGGGTGGCCTGGATGGTGCTGTCCAGCAGCTGCTGCTGGGCCGCATACTGGCGGAAGGTCGCGCCCTGTTTTATCTGGATGTTATACAGGCTGTGGGTGACGATGCCCGCAGCCGCCACTACAAAAAATACCGCCGCGCCGAAGCTGAAATGCCGCAGCCGCGCACTGAGGCGCTCGTGCGGGTCGCTGCGGCGGAGGCGGTAGTAGATGTTCTTATGCTGGTCGTTGGAGGGCTTGTTTTGCATGGTATTCTCCTGCAGAAACCAGAAAAGCGTGCGCTGCCGCACGCTTTTCTGTCTGTTTGCTTATTTTACGCTGCGGACGGAAGCCAGAATGGTCATGGCACCGTCGTGCAGGAAATCCGTCCACTGGTGGACAGCCGACTCCCTGCGCACCAGTACGCTGTCGCTGTCGAGGCGGATGTAGGTGAGCTGGCTCTGGTCCATCTTCATGAGGCCCAGCCGCCCGGCCACTTCTTCCACGCTGGTGATGTTGGTCTTGCTGTTGAGGACACTGTTATAGTAGGTGTACTGGCTCTGCTCGCTCACGAGTTCCGCTTTGGCCTTCTGGATCTGGTCGTTGACCTCCACCAGCTGGGCCTCGCTCCACAGCAGGCTTACCGCAAAGCCTGCCAGCAGCGCCATCGAGATCAGTTGAAGTGCGTGCTGCATGGCCGCCTGGAACGGGCTGAGACGGCGTTTGCCGCCTTTTTCCACCCGCAGTGCGACCTTGCGCTGAGTCTGAGGCGCTTTTCTGCGACGCACCTCAGACGACATATCATAAGCTGGCTGACCCATAGTTGATCTCCTCCTCTTACACTGAGCGGCGTCTTATCCGGCTCAGAGTTTCTCCAAAACGCGCAGATGAGCAGAACGGCTGCGCCGGTTCTCCTCCAGTTCCTGCTTGTCGGCCTCGATGGGCTTCCGGGTAATGAGCTTTGCCTTCGCCTTGCCGCCGCAGACGCAGACCGGGAACTCCGGCGGGCAGGTGCAGGCGGTGGACCAGCGGCGGAACTTGTTTTTCACCAGCCGGTCTTCCAGCGAATGGAAGGTGATCACACACAGCCTTCCGCCCGGGGCAAGGTGGTCGAAGATGGTATCCAGACCTTCCTCCAGAGCGTCCAGCTCGTGGTTGACCGCGATACGCAGCGCCTGAAACGTGCGCCGCGAAGGATTCTTGTTCTTGCGCCGCTCCGCAGGCGGCATGGCGCTGGCCACGATGTCGGCCAGCTGCAAAGTCGTCTCGATGGGGGCCGTCTCGCGGGCCTCCACGATGTGGCCGGCGATCTGCCACGCATAGGGCTCTTCGCCGTAGTCCCGCAGGATGCGGGAGATCTCTTCCCGGCTGGCGGTGTTCACGAGGTCTGCCGCCGTCTCGCCCTGCTGGCTCATCCGCATATCCAGCGGGGCGTCTGCCCGGTACGAAAAGCCCCGGGCCGCGTCGTCCAGCTGATGGCTGGAAACGCCGAGGTCCAGCAGCGCACCGTTTATCTTCTCGATGCCGAGGCTCTCGAGGGCTTGTCCGGCGTAGCGGAAGTTTATCTGCACCACCGTGGCCGGGAGCCCGGCCAGCCGTGCCCTGGCGGTCTGCACCGCATCGGGGTCCTGGTCGAGGGAGACGAGCCGCCCGCCTTTTGCGCCGTCCAGCCGGAGGGCGATCTGGCGGGAGTGTCCCGCGCCGCCTGCCGTGCCGTCGAGATAAGTGCCTGCCGGGTCGATGTTCAGTCCATCGAGGCACTCGTTCAGAAGCACGGGGATATGCTCAAACGAGGCCGGGTCGAACTGTGCCAAATCTTCTGTCTGAGTCATCGCGCCCAGCCTCCTTTCGTTTCGTGTTCCGAGCCGTCCGATACGCCGGACATCTCCCGGGGAGTTTGTCCCGTTTTTTGCTCTGTCATGATACCTGACGACTCTATTTTATTTTAGCAAATCGAAACGCTGAATGCAAGTTTTTTCCTGCGCTTTTTTCCTACAAAATGTTACAAAAAAAGCCCCTGCGAATCGTCATTTTTACTCGCAGGGGACTGTATTCAGGTCAGGAGCGGCTCATCACACGCCGCGGCGGGGGGTCTGGCGCAGGTTCGCGCGGACGTTTTTCACCTGGGCGGCGTTCTCAGACATCGTCTCCTCGGTGGTTTTCAGCATATTATCGCAGTAATCCGTGACCGTCTGGCGGACGGTGCGGGCCTCGGTCTGGGCAGCGGAGACGATCTCGGACGCACGCTGCTGGGCGGCGCGGACGATCTCGGCCTCGCTCACGAGGATGCGGGCGCGCTCTTCTGCCTTCTTGACGATGGCCTGTGCCTGCGCGTTGGCCGACTCGATGAGCTGGGCGCGGTCGCCGACGATGGACTGGGCCTGACGCAGCTCCACGGGGAGGTTTGCGCGGATGTCATCGAGATAGTCCCGAATTTGTTCCACATCCACGATGCGCTTGCCGCCCGAAAGGGGCATTCCGGTGCTCTCTTCCAGCAGGTCTTCGATGGTATCCAAAAGCTCGTTGACGTTCATCACGCTTCTCCTTCTTCCTCTGCGGCGTCTGCCATGGGTCTCACATATTTCCAGAGCAGGACTTTGCCGTACTTATACTGCTTCTTCAGCTGTAAACCGCCCACTTCGGCGGGGAGGACGAGTTTCGTCTCGCTCTCGCAGATGACGATGCCGCCGGGGGCGACGCACTTATCCACGATGGGGAGGATATTTTCCAGCGTGCCGTTGTGGAAGGGCGGGTCCAGCAGCACCAGATCGAACTGCTCCCGGCAGGCCGAGAGGAAGCGGGCCGCTTCGCCGATGTTGACGCGGCTGCGGTCGAAGACGCCGCAGTTCTTGCAGTTCTTCATGACGATGTTCACGGCCTCGCGGTTCTCGTCCAGGAACACGCACCGGGCAGCGCCCCGGCTCAGAGCCTCAATGCCCAGCTGGCCGCTGCCTGCGTACAGGTCCAGCACACGGGCTCCGGGCAGGTCGAACTGGACGATGCTGAACATCGCCTCCTTCACCTGATCGAGGGTGGGGCGGGTAATATCCGTGCCGGGCAGCGCTTCCAGCCGTCTGCCGCGGGCTTCTCCTGCAATGACTCGCATGGTTTTGGCCTCCTTCGGGTCTTTCCTGTTATCGTAACTTCATATTATCGTCATACCGCCGGTCTTTGTCAAGGGCAGTGTCATGATTCGTTGCGTTACGGTCATGAATGTGCTAAAATCATACCAGAACGCCGCTTTTTCGGGCGTACAAAAGGAGAGTATTTATCATGAAAGTCCTGCTCATCAACGGCAGCCCCCACGAGAAGGGCTGCACCTATACCGCACTGAGCCTCATCGCCGGGGAGCTGAACGCCGCCGGCATCGAGACGGAGATCCTGAACGTCGGCACAAAGCCCGTGGGCGGCTGCATCGGCTGCGGCGGCTGTGCTGCCGGCAAGGGCTGCGTCTTCGGCGGCGTGGTCAACGAGGCCATCGAGAAAGCCAAGACTGCCGACGCCTTCGTCTTCGGCACGCCGGTGCATTACGCTTCCGCCTCCGGCAACATGACCAGCTTCATGGACCGTCTCGCCTACGCGGGCGGCAGGTATCTGGCCTACAAGCCCGCCGCCATCTGCTGCTCGGCCCGCCGCGCCGGCACCACATCCACCCTCGATCAGCTGGTGAAATACCCCGAGTTCTTCCATATGCCGCTGGTGAGCGGCTCCTACTGGCCCATGGTCCACGGCTCGAACCCCGAGCAGGTGCTGCAGGACGCCGAAGGCTGCGCCGTCATGCAGGAGCTGGGCCGCAACATGGCCTGGCTGCTCCGGTGCATCGAGGCCGGCAAGGCCGCAGGCATCCAGCACCCGGAGAACCCCCGTCGGCCGATGACAAATTTTATTCGTTAAACCTCTCAGTCAAAGCCTGACGGAGAGGTTTTCTCCAAGGGGCCGCGTTCCCGCCGGGAACGCGGCCCTTTCTTTCTGAAATTTTATTCAGAAACCGATAAAATCCGGCGCGGATTCTTTTTTCGTTCATAACTTTGTGGTAGCATAGGAACTAAAGTATTTTGCCACGGAGAACATTTGCCATGGAACACTACGATTGGAACGACGGCTGGCTCTTCACCCCGGTCTTTGACCCCGCCATCGTGCGGCCGGAATGCCCGGAGCTGACCCTTGAGCCGGTGCGCCTGCCCCACACGGTCAAGGCCCTGCCCTACAATTACTGCAACGAGAACGACTACCAGAAGCTTTCGGGCTACCGGCGGGAGTTTTTTGCGCCCAAAGAATGGGAGGGCCGCACCGTTCTGCTCACCTTCGGAGCCGTGGCCCATGACGCCACGGTGTTCTGCAACGGGCGGCGGGTGTTCCACCACAGCTGCGGCTACACCGCTTTTACCGTCGATTTGACCAGTGCTCTCCATCTGGGTCAGAAGAACGTGGTGGCTGTCCGCTGCGACAGCCGCGAAGATTTGAACATCCCGCCCTTCGGCGGGCAGATGGACTTTCTGACCTACGGCGGCGTCTGCCGCGCCGTCTGCCTCGACGTGAAAGAGCCCGCCTACCTGCGGGACATCTTCATCGAGACGAAGGCCGAGGGCGATTTCCGCATCTACACGGCCACCGTGGGCGAGACCGTCGGCTGCACGTTACAGGCCGAGATACGCAGCCCCTCGGGCAGCCGGGCGTTCTACACCGGCGAGCTGTCGCTGCCCATCACCGGCGCACTGAACAGCGTCCATCCGTGGAGCATCGAGCACCCCACCCTCTACACCCTGACCGTCCGGCTCATCCGTCCCGGCACCGGCGGCCTGCCCGACCGGGTCCTGGACGAGAAAAGCTGCCGGTTCGGCTTCCGTACTCTGCAGTTCGTGGCGGGCGGGCTCTACCTCAACGGCCAGCGGGTGGAGCTGCGGGGCCTCAACCGCCGCCAGAGCTACGCCTATCAGGGCTATGCCATGCCCGACAGCATCCAGCGTCTGGACGCTCAGCTCTTGAAAAAGCAGCTGGGCTGCAACGCTGTGCGCCTCACCACGCCCCCCAGCCCCGCCTTCCTCGATGCCTGCGACGAGCTGGGCCTTTTGGTCTTTGTGGAGATGCCCGGCTGGCAGCACGTCGGCGACGACATCTGGAAAGCGCAGGCTCTGCAGAACTGCCGCGAGATGGTCTGCCAGTGCCGCAGCCACCCCAGCATCTTTTTGTGGGGCGTGCGGGTCAGCGGCAGCGCCGACGACGAGAGCTTTTATAAGCGCACCAACGAGACGGTGCGCCGCCTCGACCCCACCCGCCCCACGGCTGGTACCCGCAGCACCCGCCGCAGCCAGCTTCTGGAAGATGTTTACGCCTATGCCGACTACTCCTACCACGGGCGCGGCGTCGGGTGCGAGGCCCGCACCGCCGTCACCCCCGACACCCGGAAAGGCTATCTCATCAGCGAATTCGAGGGTGCCCAGTTCCCGGCCAAGCCCTTCGACGACGAGCCCCACCGCCTGGCGCAGGCCCTGCGCTACGCCGCCGTCCTCAACGACACCATCGCTCAGCAGGGCGTGGCGGGCAGCTTCGGCTGGTGCATGACCGACTACAACACCCACCGCGAATTCGGCAGCGGCGACCGCATCAGCTATCAGGGTGTGATGGACATGTTCCGCAACCCGAAGCTTTCTGCCGCCGTCTACGCCAGCCAGAAGACGCCCCGCTCCCCTTCTGACATCGTGCTCGAAATTTCATCCAGCATGGCGCTGGGCGACCATCCGGGCGGCTTTGCGGGGGCGTGCTGGGCGTTCACCAACGCCGAGAGCCTGCGGCTCTACCGGGACAACGACTTCGTAGCCGAGTTCACCCCCGACCGCCGGGGCCGTTTTGCGGCTCTGCCCCACCCGCCCATTGAGATACACGATTTCGTGGGCCTGCTGCTTGAAAAATACGAGGGCATCGACCGCACTGCCGCGCCGCAGGTAGCCGCCATCCTCAACGAGATGCGCCGGGACTCTATGGAGCTTTCGCCCCTGTCCCGGGCGCGGATGTACTCACTGCGCCTGAGCTGGAACGAGCTTGTGCAGCTTTACTACAAATATATCGGTGTGCTGGGCAGCCCCGCTGCCGTTTACCGCTTCGAGGCCGTGTGGCATGGCCGGGCCGTCCGCACCGTCGTGAAGGAGCCGGTGCAGAGCGTCCGGCTGGAATGCACCGTCCACAATCCCATCCTGACCGACGGCCCCACCTGGGACTGTGCCGCCGTGAGCCTGCGGGCCATCGACCAGAACGGCAACCTCCTGCCCTACTGTGGTGAGGCCGTTCAGCTGAGCGTAGAAGGGCCGCTGCGCATCCTTGGCCCCAGCGTCGTCCCTCTGCGGGGCGGCATGGCAGGCACCTATCTCGCCACCACCGGCGAGGCCGGCCCGGCCAAGCTCCACTGCCGGATGGAGGGTGCCTTGGACACCGAAGTTTCCCTCACCATCCGCTGCCGGGAGGAGTGAGCGGCACTTAAATGCCGTCTCTTTACGATAGGTTTGCACTCTGTTCAAAATTTTCTCATGGTTGCATGGTATCCTGAGAGCAGAAAAATACAGAAGGGGCGGCGCACCCGCCCCTCTTTTATGAGGAAGGACGTTTATGAAAGAAAAGATACGCCAGTTCATGATAGGCCGCTACGGCACCGATGGTCTGAACCAGTTTTTGAACATCGCCTCTCTCGTGCTGATCCTGGTCTATATCCTCACCCGTCTGCCGCTGCTGCTGTACGTTGGCGTGGTGCTGCTGGGCTTCTGCTACTACCGGATGTTCAGCCGCAACATCTCCAAGCGCACCGAAGAAAATTATAAATACTACGCCGTGAAGGACCGCATCCGCAATAAGTTCAGCGGCCTGAAGGACCAGTGGGACAACCGCAGACTCTACCACTATTACCGCTGCCCCCAGTGCCGCCAGAAGCTGCGCGTTCCCCGGGGCCGGGGCCGCATCCAGATCTCCTGCCCCCGCTGCGGCACCCAGTTCATCAAGAAGAGCTAACGTATGTTTGGATATGTCATCCCGAATCAGGCCGCGCTGGACGACGAGGCCAAGGCCCGTTACCGCACGGCCTACTGCGGCCTCTGCCGCCGCATCGGTGCGCTCCACGGCCTGCGGGGCCGTCTGACGCTGAGTTACGATTTGACGTTCTTGGATCTGCTGCTTTCCAGCCTCTACGAGGGTGAGAGCGAGTGCGTCACCGGCAGCGGCCACTGCCCCATCCACCCCATCCGGAAGATAAATTGGCGGCACAGCGGCCCCACCGACTACTGCGCCGATATGAGCGTGGCGCTCCACTACTACAACGCCGCCGATAAATGGAACGACGACCACAGCCTGCTGGGCCTCGGCTTCGAAAAGCTGCTGGACTCCCCCGCTCAGACCGTCGCACAGCGCTGGCCCCGACAGTGCAATGCCATCCGCACCTGCCTCGACCAGCTGACTCAGCTGGAAGCCGACGGCAGCGAGGACCTTGACGCTGTGTCGGGCTGCTTCGGCGAGCTGATGGCCGAGCTGTTCGACTACAAGCAGGACCACTGGTCGCCGGAGCTGCGGAGCATCGGCTTCCATCTGGGCAAATTCATCTACCTGCTGGACGCCTACGATGACCTGGCACGGGACGAGAAAAAGGGCGCATACAATCCGCTGCGCTCCCTCAGCCGTCAGCCCGGCTACGAGGAAGAGATGCGGGACATCTTCGAGCTGCTGTTAGCCCGGTGCGCCAGAAGCTTCGAGCGTCTGCCCTGCGTGGAGGACTCGGACCTTCTGCGGAACATCCTGTATTCCGGCGTGTGGCTCAAATACAACTGCAAACAGGCCAAAGAGGCCCAGAAAAAGTAACCAATTCCGCCCAAAAGGCGGATTTTGTCTTGATTTTGCAGGCACTGTCCTGTAGACTGTAATATTGTATGGAACGAAAAGGCCGCGCATGGCCTGAGAGACGTGAGGAAGTAGACCCATGAGAGATCCCTATGAGGTGCTGGGCATCCAGCGCGGCGCAACCGACGACGAGATAAAGAAAGCCTACCGTGCCAAGTGCAAGCGCTGGCACCCCGACCTGAACCCCAACGACCCCACCGCCGAAGAGCACTTCAAAGAGGTGCAGGCAGCTTACGACGCCATCACCAAGGGCGACACCGGCCCCCAGATGGGCGGACAGCCCGGCGGCGGTTACGGCTACGGCCAGCAGGGTTATTATCAGGGCGGCTACCAGCAGGGATACGATCAGGGCTACAGCCAGAACGGCTGGCAGCAGGGCGATTTCGGCTTCGGGTTCGACCCGTTTGGTTTCGGATTTGGTTTTGGCGGCTACCAGCAGCAGAGCGGGGCCAGCTACTCCGGCTCTGACAGCCCCGAGATGCAGGCGGCCCGCAACTTTGTGGCCAATGGCCGCTACGCTGAGGCCCGCCGGGTGCTGGACAGCATGAACAGCCGCTCAGCGCGGTGGTACTACCTCTCCTCGCTGGCCAATCAGGGCCTCGGCAACAGCATCGACGCGCTGCAGGACGCCCGCCGCGCCGTTCAGCTGGACCCCAATAACACCGAGTACCAGATGCACCTGCGCCGGATGCAGAATCCCGGCCAGACCTACCGCACCCAGACCACCTACGCCCAGCCCGGCGGGCTGATGCGCTGGTGCTGGAGCATGATTTTGCTCAATCTGCTCTGCAACTGCTGCTGTGGCGGCGGCTGGGGCTGGCGGTTCCGGATGTAACTAAAAAACGAAGGAGCATTGCTAATGCAGTGCTCCTTCGTTTTTTAGCGTTCGGCCAGTCTCGCAATTCCGAGGCCATCCTTCACTTCGACCTCAACAGCAGAATCCCGAGATTCATCTTCATAGCTAAGCAGCATCCACCTGTTCCAATAAAGTTGGTATCTCCTCTCTATCGGCCTTGCTCCGTTCATGAGGTCCTCTTCAAAAAACAAAAATCCATTTTCATCTGTGGCCATTTTATAGAAATTTTCCTTTTCTTCCTCCAATTCATTTGGGTGCTCTATGTAGGCTTTCAGCTTTGTATTCGGCAGAGGATAATCGTCTCCCGCCCATACGAGCACCCGGAATTCCTCGTCCTCCGACTCTTCTTTTGTCTCCCGCATGGAAACATAAGCTCCTTCCCATCCGTCCTTTTTTCCTCCGGCTACAACTTGAAGGGAGTAGGGTGAAACATAGGGACTGTAACCGTCCGCTTCTACCGCATAGTAGTATATCCCGGGCTGCAATTTTTCAAACACCATCGGTTTCGATAACTGCCCTCGTTTCATCTGTACAATTTTCCGCGTTTCGGCATCCAGAAGCGATATGATTACCTGATGCTTGCTAAGGTCATAGTAGTTATACAGCACCATATCGCTGCTGTCACCCAAGTATTTTGCCTTGGAGCAAAACAAAAAGGGGGATGCGGTTATCTTGAATTTGTCCTCAGCACACGGTTGGATCTTCTCTCTATCAAATTCGAAGTCCAGCTTTTCAGCTTTCGGTATGGGTTTCCGACCCTTGTCCCACGTTACATAGAGAATGATGTCCACCTTTTCCCCCATCCGATGATAAATAAGGCTTCCCGGCACATAGTTGATGCCGTACACCTTGAATTCCCCATCACTCTCCTCTACGTCCTCATTTTCTCTTTGGTTCGCCGCCTCGTCATATACGATGTCCGCTATACTGCCGGGCGCGGAGATCTCATTTTCCACCTTTTCATAACTATCGTAGAAATTGATGTTTGGCACCTCGTAATAGTGAAGCTTGCAGTATTCTCCGTAACAAAAAAAGATAATTGCAACTACCAAAAACAGTTCTCCTGCACACCGCTTCAGAGGCTTCTCTTCCTCCTTATCATTCTCCGAATCCTTATTCTCCTGAAAGAGCTGAGCGATTGCCACGACTGCAGCAATCCCCATGATCACCGATGTTGTAGAGTTATAGATCGTAAGCATTCCTTTTGCAAACACCGGATCTATAGAATCACGAAGGAAATCCATCATCATCCCCAGCATCTTCATTCCCCCTTTTTATTTTTTTCGTCCGTGACTCTATAATAAACATTTTCCCGACACATTTCAAGAGTTTTTTGTAGTTTTTGCCATAATCTTTTCGTGGATATTTTTCTTATATATACATCATGCACAATTTTATTTGAAATAAACTAGTATACATAACAGATTGCGTATGTTTTTTTCAAAATTTGTTTTCGTGTGTACACGCAAAAAAGAGTGCCACCGCACGATTCCTCGTGCAGCGGCACTCTCATTTCATTTTACTTTTTTCAGAACAGCACCCTTTAGCTGATGACGATGGTCCGTGTGATCTTCTCGCAGGAATAGTTACCGGAAACTGTTGCCGTCTGGGTGTAGATACCCGGCTGCGTCGGGAACTCCGTGGACTTGCTGCTGAACAGGCCCTTCTTTTTATAAGTACAGGTGACCTTGGCATTATCGACCACCACGCCGTCCGACTCCAGCAGAGCGCCGACATTGTGTGCCTCAGCCTCGGCCAGCGTCATCCCGGCGGGCAGGTCTTCGGCCCAGTAGAGGCGGACGCCCTCGGTCTTGGGCTTTATCTTGAACATGGCCACACCGGCGGTGTTCAAATCGCCGGATTCCAGCGCCACGGCACCCGCAACATAGCTGCCCGAATCCACGGGCTGTTCATCCAGATAGATGCGGCTGAACGCGCCCTCGGGAAGGTGGCGGCGGATGAGCTCGAGAGAGAGCTTCAGGCCCATGGACATATCTTTCAGGGTGGGGATATAGAATTTCAGGGTATCCATCACCTTGACGACCTCATCGGCCACGCCCAGCAGCACGCTGACATCGTTGCCGTCGATGAGCTGTTTGACATAGGCGTAGACATTGAACTCTTCTACCTGATCAGGGGTCTTGGACATCTTGCGGGGCAGGGGTATCATCTTGAGCAGGGTGCGGAGCTTATCGGAGAGCACGAGGGTGACGTAGCCCTTGGCTTCGCCCTTGATGCCCAGCACCACGCCGATATACTGCGCGTCCGCCGGGCGGGTGACCACCGACAGCTCGAACGGGGAGCCATAGACCAGCTTTCCGGCAGCCTGCAGACGAATGGAGACGACTTCATTCGTCTCTTCCAGCCGGGTCTGAGAGGCGCGGGGCAATTCGGTCTCTGCCGAGGCGGCCAGCACCGGGGTCACCATGCTCAGCATGAGGGCTGCTGTGAGAAGCAGCGAAAGCAATCTTTTGGCCTTCATATGGACAAACCTCCTGTATTCATCATCTTCAGCCGGGCGGGCCGCGCAGGCTGACACTCCGGCTGATATGATTTTACCGCAAATCCCTGCTGTGGTCAATGACGGGATTCAAGCGCATCCGCTCACGAAAAGACCGCTGCCCCAGCAGGGCAGCGGCCTCAGAAAATTTTATCGCAGCATCACAGGATGCGCACCCGGACGACGGCGGGGATGGCCGAGAGCTTCGCGGCCAGTGTATCATTCACAGCACCGGTGGCGTCCAGCATGGTGTAGGCCATGTTCTTCTTGCTCTTGTTCACCATGTTCTCGATGTTCAGGCCCGCCTCCGTGGTCAGGGCGGTGATCTGGCTGATCATGCCCGGCTCGTTCTTGTGGATGATGCAGATGCGCTTGCCGCCGGCGCGGGGTTGATGCACCTCGGGCATGTTCACCGAATGGGTGATGTTGCCGTTCTTGAGGTAGTCGTTGAGCTCCTGGGCGGCCATGACCGCGCAGTTGTCCTCGGCCTCCGGGGTAGAAGCGCCCAGATGAGGCGTGCAGATGACGCCCGGACGGCCCAGCAGAGCTTCCGTGGGGAAGTCGGTCATGTAGCCGGACACTTTGCCGGTATCAAGGGCTTCCAGCAGGGCGTCGGTGTTCACCAGCTCACCGCGAGCGTAGTTCAGCAGCTTGACACCGTCCTTGCAGAGGGCCAGCGTCTGGGCATTGATGGTGTCCTTGGTGGTGGGCAGATACGGCACATGGATGGTGATGTAGTCGCAGAGGGGCAGCATATCATTCAGGTTGACGCAGTGACGGACCTGACTGCTCAGGTTCCACGCAGCATCAATGGAGATATAGGGGTCATAGCCGTACACCTCCATCCCCAGCTCGATGGCGCAGTTGGCGACGCGGGAACCAATGGCACCCAGGCCGATGACGCCGAGGGTCTTGCCCTTGATCTCGTTGCCCACAAACTGCTTTTTGCCCTTCTCCACGCTCTTTGCCATGGCGGGGTCGCCGGCAAGACCCTGAGTCCACTGGGCGGCAGCAGCCACATTGCGGCTGCCCGCGATGAGCATACCGATGACCAGTTCCGCCACAGCGTTGGCGTTGGCACCGGGAGTGTTGAACACCACGATGCCCTGCTCACTGCACCGGTCGAGAGGAATATTGTTGACACCGGCACCGGCACGGGCAATGGCCAGCAGGTTGTCATTGAAGGTGGTGTTCAGCAGGTCGGCGCTGCGGACAAGGATGCCGTCGGGGGCGTCGGCGTCCACCGAGACATCGAACAGGTTTTTGTTCAGCTTTGCCAGACCTACCGGGCTGATGGCGTTCAGGGTTTTGATGGTGAACATACTTTCCTATCTCCTATACACAAAAACTCATGCGTTCTCTTTGCGGAACTTCTCCATGAAGTCTACCAGCTTGTCGATGCCCTCGGCTGGCATTGCGTTGTAGATGGAGGCGCGCATACCGCCCACGAGGCGGTGGCCCTTCAGGTTGACGAAACCGGCGTCTGCGGCCTCGGCGCAGAACTTCTTGTCGAGGTCGGGGTCAGGGCTGGTGAAGGTGACGTTCATGGTGCTGCGGTAGCGGTGCTCCACAGGATTATTGAAGAAGTCCTGACCATCGAGGTAGTCGTACAGGACCTTGGCCTTGGCCTCGTTGATCTTCTGCATATTGGCAAGACCGCCGATGTCGTTTTCCAGATACTTGAGCACCAGACCGGTCATGTAGATGCACCAGCAGGGCGGCGTATTGTACATGCTGTCCTTGGCCAGCAGGGTGGTGTAGTTCATCATGGTGGGTACATTGTCGGCGGCGTGACCCAGCAGGTCGTCCCGGACGATGGCGATGGCCATGCCGGCGGGGGCGACGTTCTTCTGGACGCCGAAATAGATGCAGCCGTACTTGGTGACGTCCACGGGCTTGGAGAGGATCATGGAGCTCATATCCGCCACCAGCGGCACACCCTCCACCTGAGGCACTTCGACATACTGGGTGCCGAAGATGGTGTTGTTCTGGCAGATGTGGATGTAGCTTGCATCCTTGTCGTAGTCGATGGCGTTCACGTCCGGGATGTAGGTGAAGTTCTTATCCTTGCTGGACGCGACGATTTTGGCCTCGCCGAACTTTGCGGCTTCCTTTGCGGCCAGGTTGGAGAAGTTGCCGGTGACGATGTAGTCGGCCTTGCCGGTGGTCATGAAGTTCAGCGGCACCATGGCGAACTGCTGGGTCGCGCCGCCCTGGAAGAAGCCGACCTTATAATTATCGGGAATGTTCATCACCCGGCGCAGGGTGGCTTCGGTGTCGGTGATGATGGCGTCGAACCACTTGCTGCGGTGGCTCATCTCCATCACGCTCTGGCCGCTGCCGCCGTATTCGAGCAGCTCTGCCTGAGCCTGCTTGAGCACCTTTTCGGGTAACATGCTGGGACCTGCGCTGAAATTATAAACTCGTGCCATGACGGATTCTCTCCTTTTCCTCTATCTGACGGCCCGTTCGGGCGTTGTGCTCTGGATTTGTCCGTAGTATAATGGTTTTGAGGGGTGCAAAACAAGAGCATCTTTGCACAAAGTTGAGCCGTCAAAGCCCGGGCGGGCGCACGAAGCGTACAAATGTCCTCGTGCAGGGGACATTTTCAAAGACATTTGTAAAACAGATAGTGGAGAGCCGCATGGCTGCTGGGTTTTCTGCTCTTGTTCTTTTTCCTGATTTTTGGTACAATGTCAGTATCTAAGACAAATGTAAAACTAAGTTTTTTACTCAAAAAGGAGAGATGGCCCCCATGTATGGCATTCCGGACAGGCTGAAAGCCCTTTCGGCGGCGGAGGAACAGGTGCTTCTGGCCCTGTGGGACTGCAAACCGCCCGTGTCGCGGCGGGACATCGGTGCGCGTCTGGCCGAAAAAGGCTGGGCCGCCGCCACCGTGCTGAACTTTTTATACCGGCTGGAAGAGAAGGGCTGGGTCACCTGCACCAAAGAGCAGAACCACAACCTCTACGCCCCCACCGTCACCCGCCGGGCCTACGGCGTCTACACCATGCGCCAGCGGCTGGACACCGTCTTTGGCGGCGACCTCGCACAGGCCGTGCGGGCGCTGGTGAGCGAGAGCGGCTGCTCCCAGAGCGAGCTGGAACAGGCCATCGCTGTACTGAACGAAAAGCACGCAGAATCGGAAGAATATGACCTGTATGACCCGTACGGTTAAATCTCTCAGTCTCGCTGTGCTCGCCGGCTTCCCTGTTAGGGGAGCCCTTGGCAGGCCGCTCAACTCGTACTGGATGAAAATGCACTGTCATCCGTAAGGCAATGGACCCTGCGGTCTGGTTTCAGGAGGATATGATAATGGATTGCAAACTTCGCGCCAAAAACTGCGGCGGCTGCCCGATGCTGGCCACCGAATACGCCGCACAGCTCAAAAAGAAAGAGGCCGACGTCCGCGCCCTGCTGGGCAAATACGGCCCCATCTCCCCCATCCGGGGGATGGAAACGCCCTACCACTACCGCAATAAAGTGATTTCCACCTTTGCCCCCGCTGCCGGTGGAAAACTCACCTCCGGCATCTACGCGGCTCGCACCCACAAGGTGCTTCCGGTGGAGAGCTGTCTTTTGCAGGACGAGGTACTGGACAAGGTGATGCTGGCCGTCCGCGCGGCCGCCAACGCCTGCCGCTACCAGCCCTTCAACGAGGACAAAGGCACCGGCCTGCTCCGCCACTGCCTGCTCCGCCGGGGCGTCGCCACCGGTCAGGTGATGGTGGTGCTGGTCACGGCCCAGCCCGTGCTGCCCGGCGCGAAGAACTTCGTGAAAGCCCTGCTGTCCGAGGCCGAAAAGCGGGGCGTCCCCGTCACCACCGTCGTACAGAACTACAATCCCCGCCGCACCAGCGTCGTTCTGGGCGAGGACGAAAAAGTCCTCTACGGCAAGGGCTTCATCCTTGACACCCTCTGCGGCAAGACCTACGCCCTCAGCCCCCGCAGCTTCTATCAGGTGAACCCCGTCCAGACCGCCGTGCTCTACGGGCTGGCCGTCGATGCCGCCCACCTCACCGGCAAAGAAGTCGTCCTCGATGCCTACTGCGGCATCGGCACCATCGGCCTGACGGCCTCTGACAAGGCCCGGCAGGTGGTGGGCGTGGAAGTGAACCGGGATGCCGTCCGGGACGCCATCGGCAACGCAAAGCACAACGGCGTAAAAAACGCCCGCTTCTTTGCCGCTGACGCCACCGCGTGGATACGGGAAGCCGCCGACGCGGGCCAGAAGGCCGACGTCGTCTTCATGGACCCGCCCCGGGAGGGTTCGACGCCCGCCTTCATCGAGAGCGTGGCCCGCATGGCCCCGAAGCGCATCGTCTACGTCAGCTGCAACCCCGAGACGATGGCCCGCGACCTCGCTCTCCTGACCCAGAAAGGCTACCGCGCCGAAGACTTCACGCCGGTGGATATGTTCCCCCACAGCGCACATTGCGAAGTGGTCGGGTCGCTGGTTCGTATAAAATAAAAGAGGAAAAAGATATGGCATCGTTTTCTGGCATCAAGAACACCCTGCTGGCTGAGCAGGTGGAAGAACAGCTGTACGAGTACATCACAAAGCTGCCCCTGAAGGCAGGCGACAAACTGCCCAACGAATTCAAGCTGGCGGAGATGTTCGGGGTAGGCCGCAGCACAGTGCGGGAAGCCGTAAAGCTCCTGGTTTCCCGGAACGTCCTCGAGACGCGGCGCGGCTCCGGTACCTATGTAAAAGACCTCGTCCCCACTGACCTCGACCCTCTGAATCTGCGCAACGTAGAAGATAAGGTCACACTGGCCATGAATCTGGTGGACCTGCGCCTCATCCTGGAGCCGGGCATCGCCGAGCTGGCAGCCTACAACGCCACCGACGAAGAGATCGAACATCTGAAAGACCTGTGCGACACTGTGGAATATAAGATAGACCATGACCTCTATTACATCCAGGACGACATCGATTTCCACACCTACATCGCCCGGTGCAGCAAAAACAAGGTGGTGGAGCAGATCATCTCCATCATCGAGACTGCGGTGCTGATGTTCGTGAACCTGACCCACCGCCGCCTGCGGCAGGAGACCATCATCACCCACCGCGCCATCACAAAATCCATCGCCGAGCACGACCCCGTAGGGGCGCGCAGCGCCATGACGATGCACATTTCCTATAACCGGGCCGCCATCAAAGAGATCTACGATGCACGGAACCGGGAGCTGGAAAATCAGGAACAATGACACTGCAGAGAGGTGCTACGGCACCTCTTTTTTTGATTTTCAGGCTGCTGTTTTGCGGCAAAAGTTGTCTGACTGATTTTGCAAAAAAGTTTACATTTTCGATTTAATTCGTTCACGCGACGAAATTTTCCTTCATTTTTGAGCAAAATGCACAATCAAAAAATCGCGTAATGTGGGAAAAGTAGAAGCTTTCGGAAACAACTTGCTGTGAAAATCCAGAAGTGGTATCATGAAGCCAGAAAAAGTCGTGCGACAATTTTCCTGTTCAGAGCATCAAGAAAAGGAGAAAACAATGAAGTTGAAAACCGGTATCATCGGCTGCGGAAAGGTCGGCGATTTCCATGCAAAGGCATACGCCCAGCTGGAGAACAGCGAGTTCACTGCCGTGTGTGACGCCAATCTGGAGCGTGCAAAAGCCTTCGCAGAGCGATACAATGTCCACGCCTACTCGGACATTGCGGAGATGATCCAGAAAGAACATCTGGACGTCGTCAGCGTCTGCACCCCGCACCCCATCCACTGCGACCCCGCTGTGACCGCAGCGGAGAACGGCTGCAACGTCCTCATCGAGAAGCCTCTGGCTTCCAGCCTCGCTGACTGCGACCGCATTATCGAGGCAGGCGACAAGAACCACGTCACCATCGGCACGATGGTGCAGCGCCGCTTCTACCGCCCTTGTATGCGCATCCACGAAGCCATCGAGGCTGGCAAGATCGGCAAGCCGGTGCTGGGCATGGTCACCATGCTGGGCTGGCGTGATAAGGCCTACTACGACAGCGACGCATGGCGCGGCACCTGGAAGGGCGAAGGCGGCGGCGTTCTGGTCAACCAGGCACCCCATCAGCTCGACCTGCTGCTGTGGTACATGGGCGACGTCGATGAAGTATACGGCGTCTGGAAGAATCTGAACCACCCCTACATCGAAGTGGAAGATACCGCCGTGGCCGTCGTCAAATTCAAGAGCGGCGCCGTGGGCAACATCGTGGTCAGCAACAGCCAGAACCCCGCCCTCTACGGCAAGGTACACGTCTTCGGCGAGAACGGTGCAGGCGTGGGCGTCCAGACCGACGGCGGCGCAATGTTCATCGCCGGTATGTCCACCATCACCGAGCCGCCTTACAACGACCTGTGGACCGTTGAGGGCGAGGCCGACAAGCTGGAGGACTGGAAGAAGGGCGACTGCGACTTCTTCAACAGCGTGGACTCCATGTACTACTACCATCAGGAGCAGATCAAGGACTTTCTCCACGCCGTGGAGACCCACACTAAGCCCCTGGTGGACGCCCGGGACGGCCGCAAGACCGTGGAGCTGTTCGAGGCCATCTACCGCAGCACCCAGACCAACTCCGTCATCAAATTCCCCATCCGCTGAGATGGGCAAAAAGGAGTGCTGCTGCTTATGAAGACCTCTTATAATGAAGCCTGCGCCCGCGACTGCTCTACTCTGGAAAAGGATCTCGCCCTCTGCGAGAAAGCCGGCTTCGATTACATCGAAATACGACTCGATCTGCTCCGGGGCTGGCTCAAGGAGCACACGGTAGAGCAGCTCAAGGAATTTTTCGAAACGCATCGGCTCAAACCCCACGCCATCAACGCCGTCTACTTGCATCAGGGGATGCTGCCGGACGAAACGCCCGACTGGGATGACCCCGCCATGCAGGACTTCAAGCTGGCCTGTGAGGTGGGCAGCGCCATCGGCAGCGGCTACGTCATCATCGTGCCGCCCCTCGACCCCAGCGGGGTGTTCACCGGTGATGCAGCCGCCGCAGAGCAGGAGTGCATCCGCATCCTGAAAAAGCTCTCGGCGCTGGCCCGGCCCTACGGCATGAAGCTCTGCTTCGAGCTGGTTGGCCTGCGCAAGAGCTGTGTGCGCAGCATCGAGGCCGCCGACCACATCGTGCGGGCCGTGGACGAGGACAATGCAGGCTTCGTGTTCGATTCCTACAACATCCACCTCAACGGTCACTGCAACGATTTCAGCGCCATCAAAAACGTGCAGCCCGAAAAGATCTTTGCCGTCCACCTGATGAGCGCCGACGACGTCCCCGAAAGCGAGATGGGGCAGGACAAGCGCTGCTTTGCCGGCACCGGCGTCGTGGACACCGACAGCTTTTTGCAGACCCTGAAATGCTGCGGCTACGACGGCATGGTCTCGGTGGAGACCTTCCGCCCCGAATACTGGGCCAAGACCCCTGAGTGGGTCATCGAGAACGCCTATCGTACGACCTATGCCGCACTGGAAAAGAACCAGTGCCTGTAAGCTTAAAAGGAGTACATTATGTCACCTCTACATTTTGTAATCATGCTGATCGTCGCGATCATCATCCTGACCGTTCTGACCCTGAAATTCAAGATGCACCCGGTCATGGTGCTGTTCCTTACCGCCACCTTCTGCGGTCTGGCCTCCGGCAAGACCCTTGTAGACACCTTTGCTGCCATTACCAAATACTTCGGCTCGACCTTAGGCTCCATTGGTGTTATGATTATTTTTGGTGCAGTCATTGCATCGGGCATCAATGACACCGGCGCTGCCACCAGCATGGTCAACTTCTTCATCAAGAAGTTCAAGGGCAAGTGCCTTGAGCTGGCACCGTCCCTGACCGGCTTCATCATGAGCATCCCCGTCTTCGGCGACATCGCCATCATCCTGAACGCCCCCATCTCCGCCATCCTTGCCAAGCGCAAAAAGCTGGGTATGCAGCAGGTCGCTCCCTTCGTTAACCTCGGCCTGACTCTGACCCACGGTCTGGTGCCTCCCACCCCCGGCATCCTGGCTGTCTCCATCCTGCTGGGCGCTGACATCGGCACTGTCATTATCATCGGCCTCATCTGCTCCGTCATCTCCTTCGTTGTCTGCTACCTCGGCCTGCGTCCTGTCTACGCCAAGGGCGAGTACGTCGCTCCGCTGCCCCAGTACACCGAGGGCATCGAGGCTGTGGAAGACACCAACGATGTAAACGCCCTGCTCATCAAGGAGGACAACACCCCCAGCGCCGGCGCTTCCTTCCTGCCCCTGCTTCTGCCTGCCGTGATGATCGCCATCGGCTCCATCGGCAAGCTGTTCACTGAGGAAGGCTCCTCTGCCTATAACTTCTTCAACACCTTCGGCAACACCGTTCTGGCTCTGTTCATGGGCATCATCGCTGTCGGCTGCCTGATCTTCGGCCGCAAGGACAAGGTCGTCAAGAAAGCCAATGCTGACGGCACCGGCTGCAAGCTGACCGAGAAGAGCTCCTGGTTCGAGATCGTCATGAACAACTGGGTGGGCCGCGCCCTCCAGATCGCCATCGGCGCTCTGCTCATCACCGCTATGGGCGGTGCCATGGGCGGCATCCTCCGCGAGAACGAAGCCATCGCCACCATCGGCGGCATGATCGCCGAGAGCAGCTTCCCCGCCGTTCTGGTGCCCTTTATCATGGCAGCCATCCTCATGACCGTCTGCGGTTCCATGACCACCGCCGCCATGACTGCTGCAGGTCTGATGGGCGGCCTGATGACCGTTCTGGGCCTCGACCCCGTCCTGACCACTCTGGCCATCGGCGCCGGCTCCATGGTCGGCTGGCACGTCAACAACAGCGGCTTCTGGATCTTCACCTCCCTGTACGGCTTTGACACCAAGCAGGGCCTGAAGTACTTCACCACCACCAACGCCCTCGGCGGCATCGTGGCTTTCATCGTGCTGGTCATCCTCCACGCAGTCGGCCTCGTCTAAAATATCATTCGCACACACCAAATATCATGGAAGATACAGGGATTTGTTATGGAACTCACTAGTCAAAAAATGCGCAAGCTGGCTCCCGAGCTGGACCCGCTCCGTCTGGGTACCGGCTGGACGCCGGATGAACTTTCCAAGCCTCAGATCATCGTAGAAAGCACCTTTGGCGACAGCCACCCCGGCAGCGGCCATCTGGACAAGCTGGTCAACGCCGCCTGCAAGGGCGCAGCCGAGGCCGGCGGCCACGGCGCCCGGTACTTTGCCACCGACATCTGTGACGGCGAGAGTCAGGGTACCGACGGCATCAACTTCAGCCTCGCCAGCCGCGAGATGATCGCCAATATGATCGAGATCCACGCCAACGCGACCCCCTTTGACGGCGGCGTCTATATTTCCAGTTGTGACAAGGGTATGCCCGCGAACCTCATGGGCCTGGCCCGGGTGAACATCCCCTCGGTGGTGGTCACCGGCGGCACCATGCACGCAGGCCCGGAGCTGCTGACGCTGGAGCAGCTGGGTATGTACAGCGCAAAGTATGAGCGCGGCGAGATCGACGAAGCAAAGCTCAACTGGGCCAAGCAGAACGCCTGCCCCAGCTGCGGTGCCTGCAGCTTCATCGGCACCGCCTCCACCATGCAGATCATGGCTGAGGCTCTGGGTCTGGCCCTGCCGGGCAGCGCCCTGCTGCCGGCCACCAGCCCCGACCTGGTGGAGTACGCCCGCCGGGCCGGCTATCAGGCCGTCGTCCTCGCAAAACAGGGCCTGCGCCCCAGCGACATCGTGACGATGGACAGTTTCGAGAACGCTATCATGGTCCACGCGGCCATCTCCGGCTCCACCAACGCCCTGCTCCATCTGCCTGCCATCGCCCATGAATTTGGCATCTCCATCGACGGCGACACCTTTGACCGTCTCCACCGCGGCGCAAAGTACCTGCTGGACATCCGCCCGGCCGGCCGCTGGCCCGCAGAGTTCTTCTACTATGCCGGCGGCGTGCCTGCCATCATGGAGGAGATCCGGGATGTGCTCCATCTCGACGCCATGACCATCACCGGCAAGACGCTGGGCGAGAATCTGGACGAGCTGAAGGCGAACGGCTTCTACGAGCACTGCCAGCAGCTGTTGGACGAGGCGAATGCCCGCTGCGGCATCAAGCTGACCCGCGCCGACATCATCCGCCCGGCTTCCGACCCCATCGGCACCGACGGCAGCATCGCCATCCTGAAGGGCAACCTTGCCCCGGAGGGCGCGGTCATCAAACACACCGCCTGCCCTAAGGAGATGTTCCAGGCTGTGCTCCGCGCTCGCCCCTTCGACAGCGAAGAGGAATGTCTGGACGCCGTGCTCCACCACAAGGTGGAAAAGGGCGACGCCGTCTTCATCCGCTACGAAGGCCCTCAGGGCAGCGGCATGCCGGAGATGTTCTACACCAGCGAGGCCATCAGCTCGGACAAGGAGCTGGGCCGCAGCATCGCCCTCATCACGGATGGCCGCTTCTCCGGTGCATCCACCGGCCCCGTCATCGGCCACTGCAGCCCTGAGGCCCAGACCGGCGGTCCCATCGCTCTGGTGGAAGAGGGCGACCTCATCGAGATCGACATCCCCGCTCGCAAGCTGAACATTATCGGCATCAAGGGGGAGCGCAAGTCCCCCGAAGAGATCGACGCCGTGCTGGCTCAGCGCCGCGCTGCCTGGAAGCCGAAGCCCCGCCGTTACAAGCGCGGCACCCTGCGGCTGTTCAGTGAGCACGCCGCCAGCCCCATGAAGGGTGCCTACCTCGAGTATAACGACTAAGCTATTTTCTCATTCTCAAAACCTCCATCCTCTGCTTTGCAGAAAACCGCCCGGACGATGACCGTCCGGGCGGTTTTCATTTTATATTCTTTTATTCTTACAGCCCGAACAGGGCCAGCAGGCGGTGCCACAGGCGGAGGAAGAAATTGCCCTCCGAGGCGTTGTCTGCCGCCGTCTCCACCGGAGCCGTTTCGGCGGGCGTCTCGGCGGTCTTGTAGAGGAACTTCACCCGGCTGGACGCACCCTCGGGTACACCGGCAAAGCTGGTGTAGTCGGCGAGACGGCTGGTCATCTCTTCCACCACGGTCTGCAGGGCGTGGAGCTGGTCGGCGTCCAGTGCACCGGTGAGCTGAGAAATGCCCTCCTCATTGAACTGCACGAGGCCGCCGCTGAGCTGGTCGGTGCCGTTCTGGAGCTGGAGCACACCGTCATACAGGGCGGATGCGCCGCTGGCCAGCTGAGCGCTTCCGGCCTTGGCGGTGTGTGCGCCGTCAGCGGCTGCGGCCACGCCGTCGGCGTACTGGCCGACGCTGGACACGAAGAACTGTATCTGGCCCAGATTTTCTTTCAGGGCGCGGACGCTGGCCATATCCTCGCTGTTGGCGGTCTGGTAGACCATCTCGTCGTGGATCTTCTGCTGGGCGTCGCTGTCGGTGAGCTTTTTCAGCCAGCCCATGATGAAATCGGGCGAAAAGCTCTGCATCAGGCGCAGAGCGGCCTCAAGGTCGTGGTCGGTCCTGGTGGCCGCGAGGTAGAGCGCGATGTCCAGCTGGCTGGCCTTGAACTGCGGAGCCTGCTCCCAGATGGTGCGCACCATCTTTTTGCGGCCTGCCGCCAGCGTCTTGTCGCCCAGCGAGAGGATGTCGTCAATGACGGCTTCATACGTATCCCACGTCATGGGGGTGTCGATGAGGCCGTTCTCCATGAGGGTCTGGTTGGCGGAGTCCAGCACGCCGTCGGCCACCTGCTGTGCGCCGGAAGTCAGGGCGGCGTTGTTGGACGTCAGGGTGTCCAGCCCTTCCGTCAGCTGTCCGAGACCGCTGTCCAGCTGGTTGACCCCATCCAGCAGAGCCAGCGAACCGGCGGCAAGCTGTGCCGCACCCGCTTTCAGCTGCGATGCACCGTCCAGCAGCTGGTTCATGGCATCATTCAGCGCCGCGATGCCGTCGGTCAAATCGTTGAGGCTGTCAAGGTCGAAGACCTCATCCCCCTGCCCCAGTGCCTCGGCACTCGCCGCACAGGCCAGCAGGATCTGAGGTGCCGTCAGCGACTCCACGTCGGCCTCCACGGTCACGCTGTCCTGTAAGTACTCAGCCACGCCGTTCACCTGCTCGGGAAGCAGGCCCTCGAGGGAATCCTTCACGCCCGGCAGGGTGACGAAGGCCGCCACGCTGCTCTTGGCCGCACTTTCCAGCAGGCCGTTTACAGCGTTGACATTGCTGGCGTCATCGCCCAGCACGACGCCCACCGCCGTGACCAGCGGGGTGACGATGGTGCGCTCTTTGCCGTTCACTGTCACCTTGCCGGTCTCATTGTTGGTCAGGTCGATGGTGAGCACGAGGTGGCCGCTCTGGCCCAGAAGCTCGCTGAGCGGGGCGGTCCTGCCGTCCAGCGTGTAGGTCACTTTGGCAGAGATGGGCAGCTGACGGTCCGTGTCGCCCTTGTAGTAAACATCGGTGTCGTCGGTGTTCCAGACCAGCGTATCGCCATTCTGGGTGTACTCGGCGAAGCTCTCGGTGTTCACGATGTTTTTCAGGGTGGACCTGTCCTCCACACCGGCGAGGCCGTCGGCATTGTAAAGATGCTCGCTGACGGTGGTCTTGGTGACAGAGCCGTCCGCTGCCATGACGGCATACACCGTCTCATCCTTCGAGAAGGGCGCCCTGGTCGCCGCAAAAGCGGGCTGACAGAGGCTGACCGTCAGGGTCAGGGCAAGCGCCGCAGAGCCAGCGCGGCGCAGAAAATTCTGAGTTTTTCTCATAGCATTCACTCCTTTGCAGCGTTGGGGGCGTTGAGCCAGTGGTAGGTGGTGCGGCAGATGAGGCCGTCCAGCAGCATCAGGCCAGCGGGCAGCACCAGCAGGATGACCACCATACTGATGAGCGCACCCCGGGAGATGAGCATACAGATACTTTTCAGCAGCTCCACCTTGCTGATGGCCGCGACGCCGAAGGTGGCCGCGAAGAAGGTCAGGCCGCTTGTCAGGATGCTCTGGCTGCAGTGCTCGAGGGCCTGCTGTGCCGCCGCCTTGGGCGAGCGGAGGGCCAGCCGCTCCTCGCGGTAGCGGGTGGTCATGAGGATGGAGTAGTCCACCGTCGCGCCCAGCTGGATGGTGCCGATGACGATGCTGGCGATGAAGGGCAGCGAGTCGTCGATAAAGTACGGGATGCCCATGTTGATGGCAATGGCCGCTTCGATGCTGGCCACCAGCAGAATCGGCACCGACAGGCTGCGGAAGGACAGCGCGATGATGACCAGCACCGCCGCGATGGACCAGATGTTGACATTTTTGAAGTCCTCGTCTGCGATCTCCACGAGGTCTTTCATCATGGCACCCTCGCCGGTGACGAGGCCCTCGGGGTCTGCCTCCTTGACGAGGCGGACCAGCTCGTCCACCTGCGCGTTCAGCGCGTCGCTGCCCGACTTATAACGGCCATTGGCGAGGATGAGCTTGTAACCGCCGTTCTGGACGATGTTTATCAGCTCGTCGGGCAGAAGTTCCGTCTCAAAGCCCGGGCCGGTGATGGAGTCGAGGCTCACCACCTGGGTGATGCCGTCCACCTCCTTTATCTCATCGCAGAGGGTGGACACCTGGGAAGCGGTCAGCTCTTCCCGTACGAGAATGAAGTGGTTGGTCATCATGCCGAAGTCTTCGCCCAGCTTGTTCGTACCCACGATGCCGGGCATATCCTGCGGAAGAGCGGCAAAAATGTTGTAGTAAATATCGGTCTTGCTCTGGGCCAGCCCGAAGGGGATCATCAGCAGGATGAACACCACCACGACGGGCATCGGGTGCTTCGAAACAAAATGGCTCAGGTGGGTGAGCTTGGGCATAAAGGTGCGGTGGCGGTATTTTTCCACCCACTTATCGAAGAAGAGAATGAGCGAGGGCAGGATGACGATGGTGCAGATGACGCCCAGCACCACGCCCTTTGCCATGACGATGCCGAGGTCTGCGCCCAGCGTCAGCTGCATGGCGCAGAGGGCCAGAAAGCCCGCAATGGTCGTCAGGCTGGACGCCGTGATGGAGCTCATGGTCTTACAGATGGCGTTCTCCATGGCCTCTTCGTTGGAGGCACAGAGCTTCTTTTCCTCGTCGTAGCGGTGGAGCAGGAAGATGGAGAAGTCCATCGTCACGCCCAGCTGCAGAACAGCCGCCAGCGACGCGGTGATAAAGCAGACCTGACCGAGAAAAATATTCGTGCCAAAGTTATAGACCAGCGGGAAGAGCAGCCCCAGCATGAACAAAAACGGCGTGAGCCAGCTTTCCAGCGAGAGGAACAGCACCAGCAGACAGCCGCCCACGGCGCAAAGCACATACCAGGGCATCTCGCCCATGACCAGCTCTTTGGTGTCGCTCAGGATGACGCTGATGCCGCCGAAGAAGCAGTCCTTCCGGAGTATCTTCTTGATTTGGGCCACGGCCTGCATCGTCTCTTCGCTGACGCTGGAGCCGCCCAGCTGGACGATGAGGATGGTGGAGTCGTTCTTGCCGAACATAAACTGCTGGACATCCGCCGGCAGCATCTCCGTCGGCACTGCCGGGTCCAGCACGTCGCTGAGCCAGAAGGTGTTCAGCACGTCCGGCACCTCGTCGATCTCGGCCTTCATGGCCAGCAGCTCGTTGGTGGGCATCCCCTCCACGGTTATCATGTTGGTGGACGCCAGATGGTAATCCGTTTCCAGCAGCAGCTGACCCACGCGGGAGTCCAGCTCCTGAGGCAGGTAAGAAAGGATGTCATAGTTGATGGGCGTGGCAATGGCTCCCACTGCCGCCGGGATGAGCAGCAGGACCGCCACGATGAGGATGAGCCTGCGCATCTTCACGATGGCCCTCGCTAATTTTTTCATTCATTTCCTCCCATTTTATCGTTCCGAAGAAAAACAACTTTTCTCGTTTTTCCGACACACATTATTATAGTACACTCACCCGGGGTGTCAAGAGACAGCTCTGCCGACGTTCTGCCTCTCCCTTTGCAAAACAAAAAGCGGGGCGCACAGGTGGTCAAGTCTGTGTGTCCCGCATTTTGTTCTTTTTTGCACAGGCCGCCGTACCAGAGCGCCCCGCGCTGCGCGCAGGGAAAGCGGAGCAAACCATAAGCCGCTTTCTCTTTTCAATAGATAGGAGAATGGAATGGAGGAACCGAATCGCCTCAAAGAGAGTTGCAGGCATCCCTTTGCAGTGAATCGGAGGAGCTTTGGTTAGGTTTAACTAACCTCGCCGTGACAACAGGATACCATAGTTTGTCATGACTGTCAAGCCTGTTTTTCAAATTTTCAAAAAATTTTTCTCCGGCGGCCTCCATGAGCATTTTTCATAACAAAAACCGCCATCTCTTGTAGAAAATCCACAGGTTCCCTCTTGCTTTTTCTGAGAATCACTGTTATTATATTGTCAGGCCGTTGCAGTCGGACTCGATTGCCTGTCTGCAGCGGCTCATAAACAGCGCAGGGGTTGCCATCCAAATACCTCTGCGCCCTGTACCACCCTGTCTTTCAGAAACCGCAATCGGCGGCTTTTTTAAGGCGGAACAGTTAGACTGCTCTAACTAATTATTGCAAAACAGATTGGTCGGAGCGTCAGGAACGGAGCAAGGAGGTTCCAATGATCGATTTTGAACAGTGGGAAGGCTTTGAAGGCCGCATCTGGAAAGAGGAAGTCAACGTCCGCGACTTTATCCAGAAGAACTACACCCCTTATGACGGCGACGAGTCTTTCCTGGCTGGCCCCACCGAGGCCACCGATAAGCTCTGGGGCGCACTGCAGAAGCTGCAGAAGGCCGAGCGTGCCAAGGGCGGCGTGCTGGATATGGAGACCGAGGTCGTCAGCGGTCTGACCGCGTACGGCCCCGGCTACATCGACGAGAGCCTGAAAGAGTTTGAGCAGATCGTCGGCCTGCAGACCGACAAGCCCCTGAAGCGTGCATTCATGCCCTACGGCGGCATCAAGATGGCGGAGCAGGCCTGCACTACCTACGGCTACCAGCCCTCTGAAGAGCTGCACAAGATCTTCACCGACTACACCCGCACCCACAATCAGGCTGTGTTCGATGCCTATACCCCCGAGATGAAGACCGCCCGCCACACCCACATCATCACCGGCCTGCCCGACACTTATGGCCGTGGCCGTATCGTCGGCGACTACCGCCGTGTGGCACTGTACGGCATCGACGCCCTCATCAAGTTCAAGCAGGAAGACTTCGCCAACTGCGGCGACGGCACCATGACCGATGACGTCATCCGCCTGCGCGAAGAGATCGCACGCCAGATCAACGCCCTGAAGGGCATGAAGAAGATGGCCGAGGCTTACGGCTGCGACATCTCTCAGCCCGCTAAGACCGCCAAGGAAGCCTGCCAGTGGCTGTACTTCGGCTATCTGGCCGCCATCAAGACCCAGAACGGCGCCGCTATGAGCGTGGGCCGCATCTCCACCTTCCTCGATATTTATATCCAGCGCGATCTGGACAAGGGCATCCTGACCGAGAGCGAGGCTCAGGAGCTCATCGACCACATGGTCATGAAGTTCCGCATGGTCAAGTTCGCCCGCATCCCCAGCTACAACCAGCTGTTCTCCGGCGACCCCGTCTGGGCAACGCTGGAAGTGGGCGGCATCGGCATGGACGGCCGCAGCATGGTCACCAAGAACTGCTACCGCTTCCTGCATACCCTCGAGAACATGGGCCCTGCACCGGAGCCGAACCTGACCGTTCTGTACTCCTCTGCTCTGCCTGAGAACTTCAAGAAGTACGCCGCCAAGGTGTCCATCAACACCAGTTCCGTCCAGTACGAGAACGACGACGTCATGAAGCCCGTCTGGGGCGACGATTACTCCATCTGCTGCTGCGTGTCTGCTACCCAGACCGGCAAGGAGATGCAGTTCTTTGGCGCACGTGCCAACCTGGCAAAGTGCCTGCTCTACGCCATCAACGGCGGTGTGGATGAGAAGAGCCACGAGCAGTGCGGCCCCAACTACGCCCCCATCACCGGCGAGTACCTGAACTACGACGAGGTGCTGCCCAAGTACGTCCAGATGCTGGACTGGCTGGCCGGCCTGTACGTCAACGTGCTGAACCTCATCCAGTATATGCACGACAAGTACTACTATGAAGAGGCTGAGATGGCCCTCATCGACACCGATGTCCGCCGCACCTTCGCCACCGGCATCGCCGGCTTCTCCCACGTCATCGACTCCCTGAGCGCCATCAAGTACGCCAAGGTCAAGGTCGTGCGCGACGAGATGGGTCTTGCCACCGGCTTCGAGGTCGAGGGCGACTTCCCGAAGTACGGCAACGACGATGACCGCGCCGACGAGATCGGCGTCTGGCTGCTGCGCACCTTCCTTGAGATGATCAAGAAGCGCCACACCTACCGCAACTCCGAGGCTACCACCTCCATCCTGACCATCACATCCAACGTGGTCTACGGCAAGTACACCGGCGCTCTGCCCGATGGCCGTGCCGCATTCACCCCGTTCGCACCCGGTGCCAACCCCAGCTACGGCGCAGAGCAGAACGGCCTGCTGGCCTCTCTGAACTCCGTGGCCAAGCTGCCCTACCACTGGGCTCTGGACGGCATCTCCAACACTCAGACCATCAACCCCGACGCTCTGGGCCACAGCGAGGGCGAGCGCATTGAGAATCTGGTGCAGGTCATGGACGGCTACTTCGACCAGGGCGCACACCACCTGAACGTCAATGTCTTCGGCAAGGAGAAGCTCATCGACGCTATGGAGCACCCCGAGAAGGAGGAGTATGCAAACTTCACCATCCGTGTCTCCGGCTACGCCGTCAAGTTCATCGACCTGACCCGCGAGCAGCAGATGGACGTCATCTCCCGTACCTGCCATGCAGCTCTGTAACCCCATCGGATACGTCCACTCGCTGGAGACTTTCGGTTCTGTGGACGGCCCCGGCGTCCGCTTCGTCGTCTTTTTGCAGGGGTGCGCCCTGCGGTGCAAATACTGCCACAACCCGGAGACATGGGCTGAGGGCGGCGAGGAATGGACGGTGGACAAGCTCTTCCAGCGGGTGTGGCGCTACCGCAACTACTGGGGCAAAAAGGGCGGCATCACGGTCAGCGGCGGCGAGCCGCTGCGCCAGATGGAGTTCCTGACGGCGTTCTTCGAGCTGGCGCGCTCCAAGGGCGTGCATACGGCTCTGGACACCGCCGGTCAGCCCTTCCGCCCCGACGATGCGGCCTATCTGGCCGATTTTGACCGGCTGATGAAGTCCACCAGCCTCGTCATCCTTGATTTGAAGGAGATCGACCCGGAGAAGCACCGCAGGCTCACCGGAAGGGACAACGCGAACATCCTTGCGATGGCGCGCCACATCTCCGACCTCGGCGTGCCGCTCTGGATACGCCATGTTCTCGTCCCCGGCCTGACGGACGACGAAGACGGCCTGCGGAAGACCGCAGAGTTCATCTCGTCCCTCAAGACGGTGCAGCGGGTAGAGGTACTGCCCTACCACACGCTGGGCCTCTTCAAGTGGCAGAAGCTCGGCATCCCTTATCCCCTGCCCGATGCTGTCCCGCCCACGGCGGAACAGGTCAAGCGGGCCGAGGAGCTGCTGGAAGTCAGCAAATATACAAGCTGAAAAAATCAGCTGATATAAAACAAAGAGGCGTGACCGCAAGGTCACGCCTCTTTTACTTTTTGTAATTTAGCCGCCCAGATATGCGCTGCGGACACGCTCGTTGGTCAGCAGCTCAGCACCGGTGCCATCCATGACCACGCGGCCCGTCTCGAGGACGTAGGCGCGGTCTGCCACGGAAAGGGCCATCTGTGCATTCTGCTCGACCAGCAGGATGGTCATGCCCTCTTTGTGGATGTTCTGGATGATGTCGAAGATCTCCTGCACCAGCAGGGGCGACAGACCCATGGAGGGCTCGTCCAGCATCAGCATGGAGGCGTTGCTCATCAGAGCACGGCCCATGGCCAGCATCTGCTGCTCGCCGCCGGACATGGTGCCGGCCAGCTGCTTGCGGCGCTCCTTCAGGCGGGGGAAGAGCTCAAAGACCTTCTCCTTGTTGGGAGCGATGGTGGAAGCGGGCTGGGTATAAGCGCCCATGTCCAGATTCTCTTCCACGGTCATATGCAGGAAGACATGACGGCCTTCCGGCACCTGTGCCAGACCGGCCTCGACGATTTTATGAGCGCGGACGCCCTTGATGCTCTTGCCCTTGTAGAGGACGTCGCCGGTCTTCGGGTGGAGCAGGCCGGAGATGGTCTTCAGGGTGGTGGATTTACCGGCACCGTTGGCACCGATGAGGGTGACGATCTCGCCCTCGTTCACCTCGAAGGAGACATCCTTGACTGCGTGGATGTTGCCATAAAAGACGTTGATATTATCAACTTTCAGCAAAGTCTGTGCCATCGTTCAGCCCTCCTTCTTGCCCAGGTAGGCTTCGATGACCTGGGGATTGTTGCGGATCTCGTCCGGCGTACCCTTGGCGATGATGCGGCCAAAGTTCAGCACGGCGATGCCCTCGCAGATGCCCATGACGAGGCTCATATCATGCTCGATGAGCAGGACGGCGATGTTGAACTCGTCGCGGATGCGGCGGATGGTCTCCGTCAGCTCTGCGGTCTCGGAGGGGTTCATGCCAGCGGCCGGCTCGTCCAGAAGCAGCAGCTTCGGGCTGGTAGCCAGCGCGCGCATGATCTCCAGACGGCGCTGTGCGCCGTAGGGCAGGCTGCCGGCCTGTGCATCGGCGAGGTCGGCCATGTGGAAGATGTCCAGCAGCTCGAAAGCACGTTCGGTGCAGCGCTTCTCTTCCTTCCAGTATTTGGGCAGGCGGATGAGAGAGGAGCCCAGATTGTACTTCATGGACTCGTGGAGGCCCACCTTGATGTTGTCGATGACGGACAGGTCCTTGAACAGGCGGATATTCTGGAAAGTACGAGCCACACCCATCCGGTTGACCTGATAGGTCTTTTTGCCGGCGGTGGGCATCCCATCGATGAGGATGGAGCCGCGGGTGGGCTGGTAGACGTTGGTCAGCAGGTTGAAGACGGTGGTCTTACCGGCGCCGTTGGGGCCGATGAGGCCGGTGATCTCGTTGCGGCCGATCATCAGGTTGAAGCCGTCCACGGCGGTCAGGCCGCCGAAGTCGATGCCCAGTTCACGGACGTCGAGGATGGGCTTCTTATCCTTGTCGCGGTCGGTCAGGAAGCCGCCGGAAGGGACGCTGTGTAACTTAGTCTGGAACTCACTCATGGTCTGCGCCCTCCTTGTCAGCATTCTTCTTGTGGAACAGCTCGCCGTTCATGACCTTTTCCACGATGCGGCTCATGGAGAAATCGTAGCTGCCCAGCAGTCCGCCCGGACGGAAGATCATCATCAGGACGAGCACCAGCGAGTAGATGACCATGCGGTAGCTGTCGAAGCTGCGGGTAGCCTCGGGCAGGATGGTCAGGACGGTAGCGGAGAGGATGGAACCCAGCATGGAGCCCATGCCGCCCAGAACCACCATGACCAGGATCTCGATGGACTTCATGAAGCCGAAGGTGGAGGGGTTCAGAACGCCGATGTAGCAGGCGTACAGACCACCGGCCAGACCGGCAAAGGCAGCAGAGAAAGCGAAGGCCATGACCTTATAATAAGTAGTCTGGATGCCGCAGCTCTCGGCAGCGATCTCGTTGTCACGGATGGCGAGGACGGCACGGCCATGGCGGCTCTTCATCATGGCATGGATGAGGAAGCAGGTGATGACCACACAGAGGAAGACATTGGCGAAGTTGGAGTACTTGGGGATGTTCTTGAGGCCCTTGGAGCCGTAGAACAGGCTGTAGCCCAGCACATCGTCGATGTTGTTCAGGGTGATGCGGATGATCTCGCCGAAGCCCAGGGTCAGGATGGCCAGATAGTCACCGGTCAGACGAAGAGCCGGGACGCCGATGAGGACGCCAAACAGGCCGGCCATCACAGCGCCCAGTGCAAGGCCGATGGCAAAGGAAACGCCATCGGGCAGAGGGCTGTACTTGGTGAAGAGGGCGCAGGTGTAAGCACCCACGGCCATGAAACCGGCGTGGCCCAGCGGCAGCTGGCCCAGATAGCCGGTGGCCACGTTCAGGGACACGGCCAGGATGATGTTGATGCCCACGGTCATGAGCACCTTGTTCTGGTAAGTGGAGAGCATGTTGCCGGTCATGTAGGAAAGGGCCAGGAACAGCAGCACCACCAGCACGGCGTTCATGAGGTAGCGCACGGGCATTTTGAGCGTTTTGCGATTCTTGTTCATCTTCATGCCCTCCTTACACCTTTTCCTGCACCTTGCGGCCAAGGAAGCCCGTGGGCTTGAACAGCAGCACGATGATGAGGATGGCGAACGTGACGGCGTCCTTCCAGGCAGACAGGCCGATGGCGGAGACGAAGCACTCGCACAGGCCGATGACGATGCCGCCGACCATTGCGCCCGGGATGGAGCCGATGCCGCCCAGAACGGCGGCGACGAAGGCTTTCAGGCCCAGCATGGAGCCCATGGTGGGAGTGGCCTGCGGGTAGGAGCAGCAGTACAGCACCGAGCCGATGCCGGCCAGTGCAGAGCCGACCGCGAAGGTAAAGGAGATGGTGCTGTTGACGTTGATGCCCATCAGGCGGGCAGCGTCCATATCCTCAGAGACGGCGCGCATGGCCTTGCCAAGCTTGGTCTTCTGGACGAGGAAGGTCAGCACCAGCATGGACAGCACGGTGACCACCAGCGTGATGATGGAGGTCAGGCCCAGAGGCACTTTGCCCAGATAGAAGGTCTTGTTGTCGTAGTAAGACGGGATGACCTTTGCGCCCGAGCCCATGACCAGCTCAGCCGTGTACTCGAGGAAGAACGACACGCCGATGGCCGTGATGAGCAGAGAGATACGGGGTGCGCTGCGCAGCGGGGTGTAGGCGATCTTTTCGATGACTACGCCCAGCAGCGTACAGGTGAGGATGGTGGCACAGACCGCCGTGACCGGGCCGAGGCCCAGCTGGTTCATGACGAACCAGGACATGTACGCGCCCACCATGATAACGTCGCCGTGGGCAAAGTTCAGCAGCAGGATGATGCCGTACACCATGCTGTAGCCCAGTGCGATCAGTGCATAGATGCTGCCCAGCGACAAGCCGTTGATGAGCTGGCTGAAAAACACTGTCATGGATGGATACTTCCTTTCTTTCCGGCGCTGTTGCACGCCTTATGTGGGGATACACTTTTTTACCAAAAAAGCGGAGATCACCGGGGCAATACTGTTCCGGCGTTCTCCGCAGTCGGGTCAATTTACGATCATTCGGATCTCAGCGGCGCTTCCATCACCGGTCGATGGAAGAAAGCTGGGATCAGAACATTTCCTTCAGCACCGGCTTGCCGTCCACATAGGTCAGGATAGCAGTCTGCTTGACGGGGTCGTGATGCTCGTCGAAGGTGAAGGTGCCGGTAATGCCGTCGATGGTGCCGGAGGCAATGGCATCGATGACAGCCTGCTTGTAATCGTCGGTGCCAGCCTCGAGACCGGCATCCTCAGCAGCCTGCAGGCCGTAGACGACGGTCTTTGCTGCATCGTAGCCCAGAGGAGAGAAGCCGTTGGGGTACTCCTCACCGTACTCTGCCTTGTAGGCATCCTCAAACTCGGCGTTGGAGCCCTTTGCGTAGTTCGCGCAGAAGTAAGTGTCCTTCAGCTGATCGTTGGTGGCGTAGCCTTCCAGACCATCCCAGCCGTCGCCGCCCAGGAACGGAACGGTCAGGCCGACGCTCTCAGCCTGAGACAGGATCTGGCCCACTTCCTCGTAGTAGTTGGGGCAGAAGACGGTCTCGGGGTCCTTGCCGAGGATGGTGGTCAGCTGAGTCTTGAAGTCCACGTCGCCCTCAGAGTAGCTCTCCTGATCGACGATGGTGCCGCCCAGAGACTCGAACTCGTTGACGAAGTTCTCTGCCAGACCCTCGTTGTAGTCAGCACCCTTCTTGAAGATGACGGCTGCCTTGGTGTAGCCCAGCTTCTGGTATGCGTAGTCAGCCATCTTGATGCCCTGGAACGGGTCGGTGAAGGTGGCACGGAAGACGTTTGCGTTCACGGTATCGGTCTCGGCATCGTAGGTGACAGCCTCAGCGGTAGCGGAAGCGGTGACCATGGGCATATTGTAGTCTGCGCTCTCAGCAACGACTGCCAGAGTCGGGGTGGTGGTAACGTCGCCGATCAGAGCGGTCATGCCCTCGTCCACCATCTTGGTGAAGCAGTTGACAGCCTGCGTAGCGTCGCCCTGCTCGTCCTCGGTGAGGATCTCGATCTGCTTGCCGTTGATGCCGCCGTTGGCGTTGACCTGCTTCAGGTACAGGGTAGCACCGTTGACAACAGCCTGACCGTAAACGGAGACGTTGCCGCTCAGGGGACCCATAACGCCGACCTTGATGGTGTCGCCGGAAGCAGCTGCTGCGGTAGAACCGGAAGCGGCAGCAGTGGAAGCTGCGGTGCTGGAAGAGCCGCCGCAGGCAGTCAGAACACCGGCAGCAGCCACGACACCGGCAGCAGCCAGAAAGTTACGACGAGAGATCATGTTTTTCATAAGTCTATATCCTCCTGATATTTGGAAGCGTTCGTGTTATTTGCAGCCATCGCGCGCGGCCCATGAGCCAGTGTCCCGAAAAGCTGTTAAGGAAGCAGTGCTCCCTTCCCTCAAAGCAGCTCTGCTTCCTTGAGTCTTATTATAAGCACTTCGGTGCAAGTCCGCAATTCACAAATCGTCCATAGTTTTGGAGGGGTTTCGGGTAAAACTCGCTATTTTTCACAAAATCAAGCGTCGCTTTTTGGTTACTTTTTCAAATTGTTCACCTGAGAAAAACAGAACATGAAAGCAATTCATGAGTAACAAAAAGATGACACAACTTTCCTCTCCTGAAGTTTGCTACTGCTAACATCACTGCATCCTCTTGCATCCCGGGCCGAATCATGGTAGGATAATGTCGGTTAGTTAGCATATACTATCCAAATGAGAACAGCGCATCCATTCCTATTATATATGGAGGTACAAATCATGAACTATCTTGAGATCGTAGACGTTCAGGGCCGTGAGATCTTGGACTCCCGCGGCAATCCCACTGTTGAGGCTGAGATCACCCTCGCCGACGGCACCGTGGCCCGGGGCTGCGCACCGTCCGGCGCATCCACCGGCGAGTTCGAAGCTCTGGAGCTGCGCGACGGCGACAAGGGCCGTTATCTGGGCAAGGGCGTCACCAAAGCCGTAGAGAACATCAACACCGTCATCGCTGATGCTGTCATCGGCATGGATGCTTCCGACATCTACGCCATCGACAAGGCTATGATCGACGCCGACGGCACCAAGGACAAGTCCAAACTGGGCGCAAACGCCATTCTGGCCGTTTCCATCGCTGCCTGCCGCGCTGCTGCCACTTCGCTGGACATGCCCCTCTACCGCTTCCTCGGCGGCGTGAACGGCAACCGCCTGCCCGTCCCCATGATGAACATCCTGAACGGCGGCGCACACGCCTCCAACACCGTGGACACTCAGGAGTTCATGATCATGCCCGTGGGCGCACCTTCCTTTAAGGAGGGCCTGCGCTGGTGCGCTGAGGTCTTCCACGCTCTGGCTTCCATCCTGAAGGCAAAGGGTCTGGCTACCTCCGTGGGCGACGAGGGCGGCTTCGCTCCCAACCTGTCCAGCGACGAGGAGACCATTGAGACCATTCTGGCCGCCATCGAGAAGGCCGGTTATCTTCCCGGCAAGGACTTCATGCTGGCCATGGACGCTGCTTCCTCCGAGTGGAAGAGCCCCAAGGGCAAGGGCTTCTACAAGCTGCCTAAGGCCGGCACCGAGTTTACCTCCAGTGAGCTCATCGCACACTGGAAGAAGCTGGTGGAGAAGTACCCCATCATCTCCATCGAGGACGGTCTGGACGAAGAGGACTGGGAAGGCTGGCAGGAGATGACCCGCGAGCTGGGCGGCAAGGTCCAGCTGGTGGGCGACGACCTGTTCGTCACCAACACCGAGCGTCTGGCCAAAGGCATCCAGCTGGGTGCCGGCAACGCCATCCTCATCAAGCTGAACCAGATCGGCTCCGTATCTGAGACTCTGGAAGCCATCAAGATGGCTCACAAGGCCGGCTATACCGCCATCAGCTCTCATCGCTCCGGCGAGACTGAGGACACCACCATCGCCGACCTGGCCGTAGCCCTGAACACCTGCCAGATCAAGACCGGCGCCCCCAGCCGCACCGAGCGTGTGGCAAAGTACAACCAGCTGCTGCGCATCGAGGAGCAGCTGGGCGGCAGCGCCGTCTACCCCGGCATGGCTGCCTTCAACGTGAAGCGTTAACTCAGACTCTGCGACAGGAGCGCCAGTCCCGGCTTTGC
Organism: Faecalibacterium longum; assembly: GCF_040094125.1. NCBI lineage: Bacteria > Bacillati > Bacillota > Clostridia > Eubacteriales > Oscillospiraceae > Faecalibacterium > Faecalibacterium longum. The sequence continues at coordinate 24,789 of NZ_JBBNIH010000154.1, read as the reverse complement.
CGGAGCTGGCGCTCTTTTTTGTCATTTCCATGTCAATTTGTCTAAAGTATACAAGAAAAAACATTAAAACTCAGCAAATCGACTATTGCCAATTCGCAACTGATATATTAGAATATAAGTGAGAGAGCGAGGCACTCCTGCCGCGCATAAACGCAAAGCAATATGAACGGAGGACATCCACTATGCCTATGAAAATGGGTTGGCGCTGGTATGGCGAGGGCAACGACCCCGTCACCCTCAGCGACATCAAGCAGATCCCCGGCGTGACCAGCATCGTCTGGGCGCTGCACAACAAGATGCCCGGCGAGATCTGGGAGATCGACGAGATCCAGAAGGTCGCAGACCAGATCCACGCTTACGGCTTCGACATGGACGTTGTCGAGTCTGTCAACGTCCACGACGACATCAAGATCGGCCTGCCCACCCGCGATAAGTACATCGAGAACTACAAGCAGTGCATCCGCAACCTGTCCAAGTTCGGTGTCAAGGTCATCTGCTACAACTTCATGCCCATCTTCGACTGGACCCGCACCGACCTGTTCCACCCCGTCGGCGACGGCTCCACCGCACTGTTCTACGAGAAGGACAAGATCAAGGGCGACTACAAGTCCATGGCCGAGTACATCATGTCCTTCACTGAGAAGTACAACATGACCTTCCCCGGCTGGGAGCCGGAGCGCATGGCAAAGCTGGACGAGCTGTTCAAGGCCTACGCCCCTGTCACCAAGGAAAAGCTCTGGGAGAACCTGAAGTACTTCCTCGAAGCCCTGATGCCCACCTGCCGTGAGTGCGACATCAAGATGGCCATCCACATGGACGACCCCCCTTGGGACATCTTCGGCCTGCCCCGCCTGCTGGTGGATGCCGAGAGCATCGACCGCTTCCTGAGCATGGTGGACGACGAGTACAACTGCCTGACCCTCTGCTCCGGCAGCCTGAACGCCAACCCCAACAACAATGTGGCTGAGATCGTCCGCAAGCACTGCGACCGCATCGCATTCGCACACATCCGCAACATCCATCACTTCCCCAACGGCGACTTCTCCGAGGCTGCCCACCGCGACTGCTGCGGCGAGACCGGCATCATCGAGATCCTGCGCGCCTACCATGACTGCGGCTTCGAGGGCTACATCCGCCCCGACCATGGCCGTCAGCTGTGGGAGGAAGGCCCCGGCAGCTGCCGCCCTGGCTACGGCAAGTATGACCGTGCGCTGGGCATCCAGTATATGCTGGGCGTCTGGGACCTGCTGGACCGTCTGGACGAAGAGAAGAAGAAGGGCTGATATATCATGAAGCTGACTGATATTAAGAACGGCAATCTGTCCGCCGAGTGGGCAGAAAAGGGCTACGAGCTGCCCAAGTTCGACGTTGAGGCCGTCAAGGCCAAGACCCACGCAGAACCCACCTGGGTCCACTTCGGTGCCGGCAACATCTTCCGCGCATTCCCGGCTGCCATCCTGAACGACGCCCTGAACAGCGGCAAGTATGACCGCGGCGTCATCGTGGCCGAGAGCTTCGACTACGAGATCATCGACAAGGCTTATCAGCCTTACGACAACCTGAGCCTGCTGGTCTGCCTGAAGTCCACCGGCGACATCGAGAAGAAGGTCATCGCCTCCGTCACCGAGAGCCTGAAGGCTGACTACTCCTTCGGCGCTGACTGGGCTCGTCTGGTCGAGATCTTCCAGGCACCCAGCCTGCAGATGATCTCCTTCACCATCACCGAGAAGGGCTACGGCGTCGCTCCTGCTGACCTCGAGCGCGGCCTGACCCCCGTTCTGGCCATGGGCAAGGTCACTGCTCTGCTGTACGAGCGTTTCAAGGCCGGCAAGCTGCCCCTGACCGTCCAGAGCATGGACAACTGCTCTCACAACGGCGATAAGGTCAAGGCCGCAGTCTTTGCCTACGCTTCCAAGTGGGTCGAGCAGGGCCTGGTCCCCGCCGAGTTCCTGGCCTACGTCAAGGACGAGACCAAGATCACCTTCCCCTGGAGCATGATCGACAAGATCACTCCCCGCCCGGATGCCAAGGTCCAGAAGATGCTGGCTGACGACGGTTTTGAGGACAACTACACCATCGTCACCGAGAAGCACACCTTCACCGCTCCCTTCGTCAACGCCGAGGAGACCCAGTACCTCTGCATCGAGGACCACTACACCAATGGCCGTCCTCCGCTGGAGCTGGGCGGTGTCCTCTACTGCGACCGCGAGACCGTCGATAAGATCGAGAAGATGAAGGTCTGCACCTGCCTCAACCCCCTGCACACCGCCATGTCCATCTACGGCTGCATGCTGGGCTACACCCTCATCTCCGCTGAGATGGCTGATGAGGATCTGCGCAGCTTCATCCAGAAGATCGGCTACATCGAGGCGATGCCCGTCGTCGTTGACCCCGGCGTTCTGAACCCCTACGAGTTCATCGGCGCTGTCATCAACCGCCGTCTGCCCAACCCCTTCATGCCCGACGCTCCTCAGCGTATCGCCACCGATACCTCCCAGAAGCTGGCCATCCGCTTCGGCGAGACCATCAAGGCTTACGAGGCGCGCGGTCTGGACAAGTCCAACCTCGTGCTGATCCCGCTGGTGCTGGCAGGCTATGCCCGCTACCTGAAGGGTATCGACGACAACGGTCAGCCCTTCGAGATCTCCACTGACCCGCTGCTGGCTGAGCTGCAGGCCATCGTGGCTCCCCTGAAGGTGGAAGCCGGCGAGCAGGACTTCTCCTGCCTGAAGGCTCTGTACAGCCGCACCGACGTCTTCGGCGTGGACCTGTACGCCGTCGGTCTGGGCGAGAAGATCGAGTCCATGGCCAAGGAGCTGTTCGCAGGCCCCGGCGCTGTCCGCGCTACCCTGCACAAGTACGTCAAGGCCCGCTGATCTAAGCGTCCCCTGACTTCATAAGCCATTTCCGCGCCCATGCTGCGTTTTGCTTTGCCGCAGCATGGGTTTTTATTATATCTTTTTTCGGCACAGGAAAAGCCGCCGGGCCTTACGGCCCGACGGCTTTTCTTATGATAGGAGGATCAAAAATGATCGTAGACTATCTTATTCAGTTCAGGATGGTCTGCTCGGTCTCGACGTCGAACAGGTGGACCTTGTGGGGATCGAAGGCAACGCGGACGGTGTCTCCGTTGCGGGCCTTGGAGGTGGGAGCGACGCGGGCGGTCATCTTGTTGCCCTTGTACTCCAGATACAGGTAGATCTCAGCGCCCATCATCTCAGAGACATCGACCTTAGCATCCAGCTGGCAGTCGGTGTGCTTTGCCATGAACTCGGGCTCATCGTCGATGTCCTCGGGACGGATGCCCATCTTGACCTTCTTGCCGACGTAGGAATCCAGCTTGCTGTCAGCGGTCTTCTCCTTGGGCAGGGGGATGAGGTCGCCGCCCAGATCGACGCTGTACTGGTCGCCCTTCTTGACGATGGTGCCGTCCAGGAAGTTCATCTGGGGGCTGCCGATGAAGCCTGCGACGAACATGTTGCAGGGCATATCGTACAGGTTCTGCGGGGTATCGACCTGCTGGATGATGCCGTCCTTCATGACAACGATACGGTCGCCCATGGTCATAGCCTCGGTCTGGTCGTGGGTAACGTAGATGAAGGTGGTAGCCAGCTTCTTGTGCAGCTTGATGATCTCGGTGCGCATGGAGGTACGCAGCTTAGCGTCCAGGTTGGACAGAGGCTCGTCCAGCAGGAAGACTGCCGGGTTACGGACCATTGCACGGCCCAAAGCGACACGCTGGCGCTGACCACCGGACAGAGCCTTGGGCTTGCGGTCCAGCAGGTGCTCGATCTCCAGGATCTTAGCAGCCTCGTGGACGCGGCGGTCGATCTCGTCCTTCGGGGTCTTGCGCAGTTCCAGACCGAAAGCGATGTTCTTGTAGACGGTCATGTGGGGGTACAGAGCGTAGCTCTGGAAGACCATGGCGATGTCGCGGTCCTTCGGGGGAACGTCGTTGATGAGGCGGCCGCCGATGTACATCTCGCCCTTGGAGATCTCCTCCAGACCGGCGATCATGCGCAGGGTGGTGGACTTACCACAGCCAGAGGGGCCGACGAAGATGATGAATTCCTTGTCCTGGATCTCCAGGTTGAAATCGGTGACGGAAGGAGCCGTAGCACCGGGGTAGATCTTGTAGATATGCTGGCAGCTGATAGAAGCCATAAAGCTTTTTCCTCCATTGATGTTGTTGCACTCAAAGGCTCAGCTTGACGATGAGCCGTTTCATTGCTATTATAATAGCAGATTATTTTGTGTTATAAAATAGCATTTTATTGATTTGAGGTGTCAGATATTGATTTACTCTCCCAGCACGACTGCCGCCCTCGGCATCGTGGAGGATGCCCAGCCGGAAGAGCCCCTCACCCTGCGGGGCGAAGGGCTCTGGGTCTGCCTCATTTCCAGCGGAAAATGTGTCGTCTCGCTGTCCGATCTCGACCCGATGCCGGCAGGTTCTGCCCTGTTGCTGCCGCCCCAGAATGCCGCAGCGGGCCATCTCGTGCTGAGCCGGGGGCCGCTGACCCTCGCGCCGGAAAACGAGTGCCATCTGCTCTGCGTCCAGCTCACCGGGCAGGCAGCGGAACAGTTCCTCGCAGGGCTTTCCGAGATGCCCTTCCTCGCCCGGGGCGAGACCTGCCCGGCGGCGGCAGAGCTGATGGGGCGCCTTGCCGAAGAGCGGGACGCCTCGGAGCGGGTGCGCAGTCAGCTGGCCTTCGCGCTGCTGTGCGAGCTCTCAGACGCCGACAGCGCCGCCCCTGCCCTGCCCCCGCTGGTGGCCGCCGCCATCGAGGACATCCGCAGGAACTACGCCGGGCTCTACGGCGTGGAAGAGCTGAGCGAGCGGCTGGGCGTCTCCAAGAGCCACCTCGTCCGGGCCTTTACGGCAGCGCTGGGCGTCTCGCCGGGGCGGTACCTCACCAACGTCCGCATAGAAGCCGCCATGCGTCTGCTGCTCCACCGGGAGTACACGCTGGATGTCATCGCCAGCCTCTGCGGTTTCTCGGGGGCCAACTACCTCTGCCGCGTCTTCAAAAAAACGACCGGCCAATCTCCCACGCAGTGGCGGGCGATGGCCGGTCGGAGCGCACTGCCCGAGCTTTCGCCCGAGCAGCAGCGGTTGGAACAGGAATTGTTCATTTAAGCGCTACGCTTTTTCCGCTTCAGCAGGAAGAGGGTCAGGCCGGCCGTGATGGCCTCAGAGGCCGGAAACGCGGCCCAGACGCCGTTCATCCCGAAGAGGGCGCTCAGCACCAGAGAGCAGGCCACAATGGCCACGATGCCGCGGGAAAGCGACGTCGCAGAAGCCTCTGCGGGGCGGTCCACCGCGCCCAGATAGCCGGCGGCCACGATATTGAAGCCCGCGAAGAAATAGCCGAGGAAGTAGATGCGCATCCCGCTGAAGGCATACTGCGCCATGAGGGCCGAGTTCTCACTGTTGAAGACCGCGACGATCGGCCCGGTGAACCCGAACAGAACTGCATACAGTGCCGCCGCCAGCGCAAGCGCTGTTCCGCTGCCCAGCAGCAGGAGCTTGCGGGCACCGGCGGCATCGTTTTTGCCGTAGCACTTGCTGACCAGCGGCTGTGCGCCCTGGGCCACGCCGTTGAAGATAGCCGTCGCCACCAGCGCGTAGTTCGCCACGACGCCGTAAGCCGCCACGGCCACATTGCCCGCCAGACGCAGGAGCAGCAGGTTGAAGACGGTGGTGGTCACGCCGGAGGACATCTCTCCCACGAAGCCCGAGACGCCCAGCTGGCAGCTCTGGGCCAGCAGCTTCGGCGAGGGCAGCTGCCGCACAAGGCGGACGGTGCTGCTCTTTTTGAAGAAGTGGCGGCTGCAGATCGCAATGCTCAACACCGGCGAGACTGCCGTCGCCAGCGCCGCGCCGGGCAGGCCGAGGCCCATGGGGAACATGAAGATGTAATCGAACACCACGTTGAAGAGGCTTCCGCAGAGGGTCGCCACCATGGCCAGTGAGGGATCGCCATCGTTCCGGACAAAGGCTGAGACGATGTAGTTGCACATGAAGAAGGGCGTGAACAGCAGGAAGATGCGGGCGTACCCCACGCCGAGTGCAACGATCTCCGCGTCGCCGCCCATGAACCGCAGCAGCACCTCGGGGCAGAAGATGCCCGCCAGCATGAAGGGCAGGGCGAACACCAGCGCCCAAAGCAGGGCGTTGGTGAAATAGCGCTCCGACCGCTCGTCGCCCTGCGCCCGGAGGATGGCGTAGCGGGTGGCCGCGCCGAGGCCCAGCATGGAGCCGATGGCGAAGATGAAGTTGTAGATGGGCAGACAGAGGTTCAGCAGAGCCACACCGCTGGTGCCTGCCGCCTGCGAGATGAAATAGGTATCGGCCAGGATGTAGCAGGACGTACCCAGCAGGCCGAAGATGTTCTGGCTGACGTATTTGAAATACTGTTTGGTAAGGCTCATGTTCTCCTCGTCAAATGTCACATTTTTATCATTCAAATTTCAGATATACTGCCATATTGCGTCAGTTTATCACAATCCGACCGAAGCTGTCAAGCTCTCCATTTGCACAAACGCCCGGATGGGTGTATACTGTAGTTTGTTTTTGAAAACAGGCAGAAGGGAGGGTGCATCATGCCGGGCAAGACTTTATACTGTCTGGGCGAAGCGTGGCTGGAATTGAACAGCACCGCGCCGCTGGCGTCGGCAAAGACGTTTTCTCCCCGCATGGGTGGAAGCGCCGCCTCGCTGGCACTGGCTTATGCCACACAGGGCGGCAGAGCCTCTCTTTTAACGCAGCTTGGCGAGGATGTTTTCGGACACCGCATCGCAGACGCTTTATCTACTGCCGGTGTGGACATCAGCCGGGTCTGCTTCACTTCCCGCGCTCCCACGCCGCTGCTGTTCGACGGCGGCGGCGAGACGCTGGCCTGCCGCACCCGTTCTTCGGAGCTGCTCTATGCACCCGAACAGCTGGGCGCTGACTGGGCCGCAGATGCTGAAATGCTGGCCTTTTCCAGCGCCTGCCTCGTGGACAGCCCCTGCCGCTACACCCATCTTGCCGCGCTGGACACCGCCCGCACCGCCGGTGTGCCGGTCTGCTTTGTCCCCTCTCTCCGCCCGGCTCTCTGGCCCGGCGAGAAGACCCTGCGGGACACGGTGATGCAGTTTCTCCCCTTCGCGGACATCCTCCTCCTCACCGCCGACGAGATGGAGCTTCTGCTGGACACCCGGGAGTATCAGGTCGGGCTGTTTGCCCTGCTGCGGGGGCATACCCAGCTGGTGGTGCTTGAGACAGAAGAGGGCGTCCACGCCTTTACCCGGGCAGTACACGCATTCCTGCCCGAGCTTTCCGCCCCGCCCGAAGAGCTGGCCGCACGGCTGCTGTATCAAATCTCTCAGCAGGAGCTGACCCTGAAAAAGCTCATGAAATGCAGTGCTCCGGCACTTCAGACACTTCTATAACGCCGGAAAGCCCCCGCCTTTGCAGGCGGGGGCTTTCCGTTTATCCTGTCATCCGGAGGAGAATGAGCTGATCAGTGAATGAACACCGGGCCAAGCGGGTTGGTGATGGGGCTGACGTAGCCGCCCAGCAGCTTCGGGATAGCGAGGCTGATGTCAGGCACGAAGGTCAGCAGCAGCAGAGCGATGAACATGCACAGATAGAACGGGAGAGTAGCCTTGACGACCTTTTCCATGGGGCGCTTCGCAACGGCAGAGCCGATGAACAGAACCGCGCCGACAGGGGGAGTCAGCAGGCCGATACCGCAGTTCAGGACCATGATGATACCGAACTGGATGGGGTCGATGCCGATGGAGGTCGCGATGGGCAGCAGGATGGGGGTAGCGATCAGGATGATGGGAGCCATATCCATGATCATGCCCAGCACCAGGATGATGAGGTCGATGAGCAGTGCGATGATGTAGGGGTTGCTGGTGACGCTGGTGATGGCGTTTGCAGCCAGATCAGGCACGTGCAGCATGGTCAGGCAGTTGCCGAACACAGCAGAGGTGGCGATCAGGATGAGGACGATGGACAGAGTGTTGACGCACTCATCCAGAGCGTGCCAGACGCCCTTCCAGTCAAGGCCCTTGTAGACGAAGACGGAGACCAGCAGAGAGTAGATAACTGCGATAGCAGCGGACTCGGTAGCGGTGAACACACCGCCGACAACGCCGAACACAACGATGACGACTGCGGCCAGAGCCCAGATGGAGGTACCCAGCTGCTTGATGAAGCCCTTGATGGTGAAGGGAGAACCCTTGGGGTAATTCTCCTTGACGGAGATGATGTAGGAGCCGATCATCAGGACGATGGCCAGCAGAGCGCCGGGCAGGTAGCCAGCCAGGAACAGGCTGCCCACGGAGATGCCGCCGGCGGTGGTGGCGTAGATGACCATGTTATGGCTCGGGGGAACCAGCAGGCCCTCGCAGGAGGAGGTGATGGTGACAGCGGTGGAGAAGTCGGCGTCGTAGCCCTGATCGACCATCATGGGGATCATGATGGAGCCGATGGAAGCAGTATCTGCGGAAGCAGAACCGGAAATGCCGCCGAAGAAGTAGGAAGCAACGATGTTGACCATTGCCATGCCGCCGCGCATCCAGCCGACGCAGGCGTCAGCCAGAGCGATCAGCTTTTCGGAGATGCCGCCGCTGCCCATGAGGACGCCCATGGTGATGAAGAACGGGACGGCCATCAGGCTAAAAGACGAGATGCCCTTGACCATCAGGCGGCAGACATCGGTCAGTGCCTGACCCTGCACCATCATGCACAGCACGCTGGACAGACCAACGGCGTATGCGATGGGGAAGCGCAGGAAGATCATGACGAAGAAGCTGACAAGAAGGACAACGATTGCCAGTGTCTGGACTGTCATATTAGTTCTCCTCCTTTACAAAAATGCTCTTGATGTGGTTGTACAGTGCCTCGATCTCGAAGATGATCATGGCGACACCGGCCAGAGGCACGGGGAAGTACATCCAGAAACGGCTCAGCCAGGGCATCGAGACATAGAAGCCGCGGCCGCCCAGGGTGGTGGCGTAGTTCCAGCCCACAACCAGCATGATGAGGCCGAGGATGCAGACCGCCAGATCGGCGAGGATGTCCAGCACCTTGACGGCGATCTTGGGCAGATAGACGTCAAATGCGGTCATGCGGATGTGTGCGCCGCGGCGGATGGCCAGAGCAGCACTCAGCACGGCCATGTAGCTCATGCAGGTCAGAACGACTTCTTCAGACCATGCGGGGTCCGGGATGAACGGGACGTAACGACCAATGACCGACATGGTGGTGATGAGAATATCCACGATCAGCAGAATCTTGCAGATAAACAGGACCACTTTGTAGGTGACGTCGTACGCCGGCTTGATCTTATCCAGAGTGGTAAAGATTTTCGGCATAGGATCTCCTCCATACTCTTATAAAAAGCCCGGCGGGTCTGCGGGCGTATCCCGTAGTCCCCCGCCGGGCTATGTACTACTTCAGGATAAAGGCGCTTTTATCAGGCCTTCATATCCAGCAGCTGCTGATACAGCTCAGCCTGATCAGAGGTGTTCTCGCTGATGACCTTAGCGCAAGCCTCCTGCCAGGGAGTCTTATCGGGGACATCGACGACGTTGCAGCCGGAAGACTTCAGCTCGTCGAGGACCTTGTTCTCAGCGGTCTCGGACAGGTCAGCGTTGAAGGCCTGCGTATCCGCAGCAGCCTCCATGACGGCAGCCTGCTGGTTCTCGGTCAGCTTGTTCCAGGCGTTGTCGGTGATGACAGCCTGCACAGCGCCCAGAGTATGGCCGTCGAGGATCAGGTTGTTAGCGACCTCGGGGAAGGCGTTGGACTTGTAGTTTGCGATGGGCTGCTCAGCGCCATCGACAACGCCGGTCTGCAGTGCGCTGTACAGCTCGCCGAAGGAAACGACGGTGGGGTTAGCGCCCAGGCCCTCGACCATGCCGTTCATGACGGGGTCGTTGGACACACGCAGCTTCAGGCCCTTGAAATCAGCGATGCCAGAAACAGGCTTGACAGTGAAGAAGTGACGGAAGCCCTCCTCGCCGTAGAAGATACCACGAACGGGCAGACCCAGCTCCTGGGGCTCGTTCAGGAACTCAGGTGCCAGCTCGCTGTTGGCGAAGTTCCAGAAGTGTGCGCGGTTCTCGAAGGTGAAGGGGATGGACAACAGCTTGGACTTGTTGCAGCCGTAGCTGGTCAGTGCGAAAGCGGAGATACGGCTGATGTCGATGGAGGTAGAGCCGCCGAGGATAGCGTCCAGAACGTCGTTCTCAGAACCCAGAACGCCGGAAGCCTGCACATCGACGACGACGGAGCCGCCGGTCAGCTCCTCGACCTTCTCCTTGAAGTGAGAACCGGTCTGGCCGACGATGGTATCCAGCGGGTTGACCTCGGCGTAGACCAGAGTCACCTTCGGGTCGGAAGCAGCAGCTGCGGCATCACCGGCGGGAGCGGTGGAAGCTGCAGCAGAGGTAGCGGTAGAAGCAGCAGTGCTGTTGCTGGAGCCACCGCAGGCGGTCAGTGCCAGAGCAGCGGCGGAAACACCGGCTGCTGCCAGAAAGCTGCGACGAGAAATCTTCTTCATGATAAAATCCTCCTTAGATTTTCCTCATTCAGGGCGGTGCGCTCTGCACGGGTCGCACACCGTCCGTTCATTTACTGTACACACTTTAGCAAAAATTTTTAGTCAGAACAAGGGCTTATGAAAAATGTCCTGTTTTTCAAAAAAATGTGAGAAACACTTTTGTGCATTCCTTACAAGCCGCAGCGCAGTTTATTCAGCACACTGCCCAACAAGATGAATACAATGTAATATCTCTTGCGCTTTTTCAGGCTTCGCGGATGCGCTGGATGAGGCGGCTCTGCTCCTCAAAAGCCGCGTACATAGGCTCGACTGCCGCCCGGAAGCGGGCTTTCTCGGCAGCGGAGAGGGTCGTCACCTCCACGCCCCATTCCCTCATATGCTTCTCGGCGCTGGCCTCCCGCTCCGCCCAGAGGCGGCGTTCGGTCAGAGCGCTCTCCTTTCCGCAGGTGCGGATGATGTCCGGGAAGCGTTCGTCCAGCTCTGCCAGCTTTTCCATCGCAGCCTCGCTGGCCAGCTGCAGCTCCGGCACGCGGGCATGCTCATCCTTTAAGAAATAGGGGGCCACCTCGTAGTGGCCCATGGCCTCATAGCTGGGCCAGTTGTTTTCCGCGCCGTCTATCTCGGCGTTGTGCAGGGCTGCATAGACCCGGCTGTAGACCACCTGCGCGGGCTTTGCGCCGAGGTCCAGTATCATCTCGCTCATCATGTCCGACTCCTGCACCCGGAGCGTCAGCCCCGCGAGGTCCGCCAGCGTCTCCACCTTTTCGCGGGTGTAGAAGCTGCGGACACCGGCGTCGAACCACGACAGGCCCACGAGGTCCATCACGCCGAGGCCGGAGAGGAATTCATCGCCGATCTCACCGTCCAGCACCCGCCACATCTGGGGCGCGTCGGTATAGAGAAAAGGCAGCTGCAATACGCTCAGGGCCGGCTGATACTCGGCCAGCTGGCTCAGAGAGACGCGGGCAAAGTCGATGCCGCCGTACTGCATCTGCTCGATGACGCTCTGCTCGGCCCCCAGCTCCCCGCCGCTGTAGACCACGACTTTGACCCTCCCCTCCGTCCGCTCGGCCACGAGGTCGGCAAAGGCCAGAGCGGCCTGAGTGGTGGGATAATCCTCGGGCTGGTTCTCGGCGTAGCGCAGGATGAGCTCCGGGCCGGTGTACTCTTCCGTCTTGCTGCAGCCCACAGCGCCCAGCGCCGTACAGGCAGCCAGCGCCAGCACACTGCGGCGGGAAATCATCCGCCCGCTCACAGTCCGGCCTCCGGGTCGGCCTTTGCCTTCTGACCGGCCTGACGGCGGTACTGGGTGGGAGTCATGCCGGTGCGTTTCTTGAACGCCCGGGCGAAGTAGCTGGCGTCCTCGTAGCCCACCATCGACGCCACCTCTGCCGAGGAGCGGAAGGGGTCGGCCAGCAATTCCTTTGCCGCGTTGATGCGCAGCTCGGTGAGGCAGTCGAGGAAGTTCATCTTCTGGTACTTCTTGAACTGCGCCGACAGGTAGGCCGGGCTGATGTGCAGGATCTCGCCCACGCTGTCCAGCGACAGATCGAACATATAATTATCCTCGAGGTAGCGGCGGACGTGGGCCATGACGAGGGCCGTCTGGCTGTTCTCGCCCTCCTCGGGGGCGTCTTCCGCCTCTTCTTCGGTCTCCGTCTGCTCCTGCTGGGGCTGGGCGGCGGCCAGCTCTTCCAGCTTCCGCTCCGTCTCGATCTGCCGCATAGCCCGGCGCACCGAGGCTTCCAGCTCGTCGGGGTCCACCGGCTTGAGCAGATAGTCGCAGGCCCCCAGATGCACCGCCTCATGGGCATACTGGAACAGGCTGTAGGCCGTGACGAAGATGACCCGGCAGGAAGGCCGCTGGGCCAGCACGGCGCGGGCAGCGTCGAGACCACTCATGCCCGGCATCTCAATATCCATCAGGATGAGGTCCGCGCCCCACAGCACCGCCGTGTCGGCAGCTTTGCGGCCATTTTCCGCCACCTCCAGGACCACTTCCCGCTCAAAACGGCGCTGGACCAGCTCTGCAAGCGCCTCCCGCTCCAGCTTTTCGTCATCCGCGATCAACAGGCGTATCATCGTCCAAATCCTCCTCCAAAAGTTCTACAAGGGGCAGGTACATACTGATGGCCGTCCCCCGGCCCGGGTGAGAGCGGATGACCAGCCGCCCCCGTTTATCCAGAAGCCGCAGCCGTGCGGCCACGTTATAGACGCCGATATGCTCCCAGCGCTCCCCGGGCTGGGCCAGCGCGGCTTTCAGCTGGGCCAGTTGTTCGGGCTGGATACCCACGCCGTTGTCGCAGACGCTGATATAGAGCAGCCCCTTATCCCGCAGCGGGTTGATGCGGATGCGCACCACGCCGCCCTCTTCCTTGGGCGAGATGCCGTGCTTGAAGGCATTCTCCACAATGGGCTGCAAGATGAAGGACGGCACCATCGTCTCCGTCAAATCGAGGGAGTCGGAGATACGCCACACCATCTTCACCCGGTCGCCGAAGCGGACGTGATAAATGGAGTAATACTCGTCCACGATGCGCACTTCCCGGGCCAGCGGCACCTGCTCGTCGTTGCTCATCAGGCTGTAGCGCAGCAGGTGCGACAGAGCCGTGATGAGGGCCTGAGTGCGGTAGGCTTTTTCCTGTCCGGCGGTCTGTAAAATGACGTTCAGGGTGTTGAAAAGGAAATGGGGGTCGATCTGGCTGCGCAGCTGCTGCAAACGGCTGCGCTCCATCCGGTTCTGTAATTCCAGAGCTTCCGTTTTCTGGCGGTGGAGCTCCCGCTCCATCTCGTTTTTCTCCCGCAGGGTGGTCACCTGCTCCGCCATCGAATGCTTCATGTGGTTGAAGGCTTCGGTCAGCTGGGCCATTTCCGGCTGACGGGGCGCAGGCAGGTCGGGCGAGTCGAACTCGCCCCGGGTGACCTCCCTGGAGGCGCCGATCATCTGCTGCACCGGGGTCAGCAGCGTCAGCACCGAGAAGGCCATGACGCAGCCCAGCGCAAGGCAGAGCGCCACCACGACGGTCTGCACCCATTTCACCCGGTCGCTGAGGGCCGACACGGTGGTGTAAGTCCCCTGAGCATCGGTTATGGCCGTGTTCAGCAGCTGCTGGGTGTACTGGCGCAGATAGCCGCCGCAGGGTACGATTTTATTATAGTAGAGCTGGGCGGCTTTCGTGTCCTGACCGGCGGCCACCGCTTCTTCCAGCTGGTCCACCAGTGCGGTGTAGCTGTCGTAGGTAGTGGAAACGGCATTGTAGAGCAGATACTGCTCTTCACTCACAGTGCCAAGGTCGCTCTCGATGCGCCAGAGCCATGCGTTGGTGACGGAAAAGGCGCTGTGGAGCTCCTCTGTCAGCGCTTTGGCGTCGCCGTACTCCCAGCGGTAATCTTCCATGGCCGAAAGACTCCGCTCCACGCCGTTTTGAAAGCGGCTGATGGCGTTGAAGTTGCCCATCTGGTCGTCCAGTTCCCGCAGCACGGTGCCGGACTGGTAAAAGCTCAAGAATATCTGCCCCGCCAGCGCCAGAAAAAACGCCGCCAGGCAAAGACTGATCTGCCCTTTCAGGGTCATCCTGCGCCCCACGCACCCATCCTCCTTCTCTGTGATATTCTACCGCGCATCTTCCGCCTTATCCGGCCTGTCCGCCGTCAGAGCGAAAGCTCCATAAACTTTCTTTTTCGTCCTATTTTAGCACATTTTAGGGCATCTGCGCAATATCATCCTTGATTGTTGGAAAATAATATGGTACTATGACCAAAAAGGAGGGTATTTTTATGTCTCAGCCGATCTCCGTTTCCGTCCAGATGGATGCTGCATCCTTCCACGATTTTGCCGCCTTTGACCTGCTGCGCCACCACAAGGCGTGGCACCGGCCTCTGGTGTTCACGGCCATTTTGCTGGTGTCTGCCGGCTTCTGCCTGTCGCAGGTGGGCCAGAAAGACGGCGCAGCTCTGCTCACGGTGGTGCTGGCCGTGGTGGCGCTGGGCGTGCCGGCTGTCTACTTCTGGACGTTCTTCCACTCCCTGAGCCTCCAAATCAAAAAGATGGGCCTGCCCCGCCCCTTCTACCGGCTGCTGCTGGACGACGAAGGACTGTCGGTCTGGATGGCCGGCGAGCAGGACAAGCCTGAGGCGAGCCGCAAGTATGCGTGGCACGATCTGCATCTGGCCTACCGCACCCCCAACGCCATTTACCTCTATGTCCAGCAGAATCAGGCCTATCTGCTGAACGACAGCCTCGACGCCGCATGGAGCCTGCTGCAAGCCTCCCTCCCGGCAGAGCGCCTGCATGATATGCGCTGAAGACAACAAAAACCGCCCTTTTCAGGGCGGTTTTTGTTTTTAACCTCTCAGTCTCGCATTCGCTCGACAGCTCCCCTAGCGAGGGGAGCCTCTGGCGAAGAGGAAAGGCTTTACGAAATGCCAAAGCCTCCCCTCGTTAGGGGAGGTGGCAGCGCGTAAGCGCTGACGGAGAGGTTGACTCCAAAATACAAAAACAGGCAGCGCCGTGGAAAGGAGGAGAAAGCGGCGCTGCCTGTGTATGAGAACTCCTAAACATTTGCGGCTGCTAGGAGGTTGTTGGTAGTCTGTCCGCCGCCGTGGCTATTGCCTCGCATAGGTGGGGGACAGTATTTTTTTAGGGGCGCGGCACCCGCTGCGGGGCTGCGCATGAATCCTGCCTGCATGGCATTTATGGAAAGTCAAAAGCCGGAGATGGGGGATCTCGTTCTTGTCTTCCCGACTGCACCTTTATTGTACCGGATAAAAATGGAGTTTCTTTGAGTTAGTTTTGAACAATCTGCAAACAAGATGTGGAAAGTCTGAGGGCTTTCTTTTCCGTTCTGCTTGACATTCGGCACAGAACGATGTATTGTTAAGTTTATTGTGAAATACCTATGAAATTCCTGCATTTTTGAGGGAGGAACCACTATGGCCGCAACGGCACAGCCGCAGCAGAAAAAGACCCTGCTCATGACCGAGGGCAGCATCTGGAAAAGCATCCTGCTCTTCTCGGTGCCGCTCATCCTGGGCAACCTGCTCCAGCAGCTTTACAACACCGCCGACTCCATCATCGTCGGCAACTTTCTGGGCAGCAACGCTCTGGCCGCTGTGGGTTCCAGCGGCTCACCCATCTACCTGCTCATCGGTTTCAGTCAGGGCGTGGCCGTCGGCGCCGGCGTCGTCGTGAGCCAGTACCTCGGCGCAAAAGATAAAAAGGAAACGCGCATCGCCGTCCACACCTCGCTGGCCATCGCGGTCATCCTCGGCCTCATCCTGACGGTGGGCGGCATCGCCGTCAGCCGCAGCCTGCTGGTCTGGATGAACACCCCCGAAGAAGTTCTCGGCGACGCCGTGACTTACATGAAGCTCTACTTCGGCGGTGTGCTGTTCAGCGTCGTCTATAACATGGCAGCCGGCATCCTCAACGCGGCGGGCAACTCCCGCCGCTCGGTCATCTACCTCGCCTGCGCTTCCATCACCAACATCATCCTCGACCTCGTACTCATCGCCGGGCTGAAGATGGGTGTGGCGGGTGCTGCCATCGCCACCGACATCAGCCAGCTCGTCTCCTGTGTGCTGAGCCTCCGCTTTCTGATGAAGGTGGACGCCGACTACAAGGTGGAGCTTTCCGCCATCCGGCCCGATCAGCGGATGACCTCCCGCATCATCCGCATCGGCCTTCCCACCGGCATCCAGAACATGGTCATCTCTTTCTCGAATGTGCTGGTGCAGTCCAGCGTCAACAGCTACGGTGCCGCCGCCATGGCAGGCTTTGCGGCCTATATGAAAATCGACGGCTTCAACATCCTGCCCGTCACCAGTTTCAGCATGGCGGCGACGACCTTCGTGGGCCAGAACTATGGCGCAGGCAACCTCAAACGAGTGAAGAATGGCATGTGGGTCACGCTGGGCATGGGCGTGCTCTACACCCTCTGCACCGGTGCTCTGCTGCTGGCGTTCCAGAATCCCATCATGCACCTGTTCACCTCCGACGAGACGGTGGTGGCCTTCGGGTGCAGCGCCATGCACTACTTCTGCCCCTTCTACTTCCTGCTGGCCATCCTCCACGGCATGGCGGGCGCAGTGCGCGGCACTGGCCGCAGCGTACCGCCGATGGTGGTGCTGCTCATCTCGCTCTGCCTCTTCCGTGTGGTGTGGATCCAGTTCGTCCTCCCCTTCTTTGCGGGCATCGAGGGCGTGTTCGTCCTCTACCCGGTGTCGTGGGCGCTGGGTGCCGTGCTGATGGCCCTCTACGCATGGAAAGGCAGCTGGATGACTTACGAGCATTCCTGACAGGAACCGGGAACCATTCCATTTTTCCATTCGCCTTTTGGGGACGTCTGTGGTATCTTATAGGTAAAAGAACAGCAAACCCGGTATCTCAGGAGGATTCATGCAGACAACAAAACCCGAAACCGCACAGCAGCGCCCCACCGGCGCACGAATGGCCCTGCTGATGCTTCTTTACTTTATCAAAATCGGCGCGTTCACCTTTGGCAGCGGATGGAGCATCATTGCCCAGATGGAGCGGGAGTTCGTGGACGAGCGCGGCTGGATGACCAAGAGCGATCTGCTGGAGCTCATCGCCGTGGGCAAGAGCCTGCCCGGCATCATGGTGGCGAACATCACTCTGCTCTTCGGCTATCAGATGGCCGGGGTGCTGGGCGGCATCTGCGCGGCCATCGGCCTGTGCATCCCCGCCGTCGTCACCCTTACCATCGTGACGGCCATCTACGACGCCATTAAAGATAACTACTGGGTCTGGTCGGCCCTCAAGGGCGTCCAGTGCGCCGTGGCCCCCATCATCGGCGGCGCGGCCATCTCTCTCGGCAAAGATGCTCTGACCAGCGCGATGCCCATCATCATCTGTGCCGTCGCCTTTGTGCTCTGTTACTTTACGTCCATCAGCAATCTGACGCTGGTGGTGGCCGGTGTGGTCATCGCGCTGGTCTGGATGGGGGTGAGCGAACATGGCCATGTTTGAGACCCTCGTTCAGCTCTTCGCCGCGTTTGCGAAGATCGGCTTCACCAGCTTCGGCGGCACCTCCATGATCCCCCTCATCATGGATGAAATGTCCTCCCACGGCTGGATGACGGATGCCGATTTGACGAACCTCATCGCCATCGCCGAGATGACACCCGGCTCTCTGGGCGTCAATGCCGCCACCTTTGCAGGCACCAAGACCGCCGGGATGCCGGGCGGCGTCTTCGCGGTCCTGGGCGTCCTCAGCCCCACCCTGACGCTGACGCTTCTGGCGGCGGCGTTCTTCCAGAAGTTCCGCACCAGCAAGGTGATGAGCTACATCATGAAAATCGTCAAGCCTGTCTGCATCGGCATGGTGCTGGGTGTTCTGGTGGGCCTCTGCCGCCAGACCTACATCACCGAGGCAGGAGGCATCAGCCTGCCGGGCATCGCCATCGGCATCCTCTGCTTTGTACTGCTCCAGAAATTCAAGCTCAGTGTGCCGAAGGTCATCGGCATCGCGGCGGTGCTGGGGCTGGTGTGCTTCGGGGTGTTTTGACCAGCTTTCCTTCAGCT
This sequence comes from Faecalibacterium longum, assembly GCF_040094125.1. Taxonomy (NCBI): domain Bacteria; kingdom Bacillati; phylum Bacillota; class Clostridia; order Eubacteriales; family Oscillospiraceae; genus Faecalibacterium; species Faecalibacterium longum. The sequence goes on along the minus strand of NZ_JBBNIH010000154.1, from coordinate 6,684 downwards.
CTTAGGCTCTCTCTTTGGGAGAGGCATTTGCTCTACTTAAAGCAAAAGCATCCGCAGCACCCTCGCCGGGTGTCTGCCGATGCTTTCTTTCTATATTATTCTTATTATTTTACCGCCAGCGGCGACGGCCTTATACTCACTTCTCCGTGGCAGAGCATCTCGGTGCGGCCCCCTTCCCGCTGCACGATGAGCCGCCCGGCGTCGTCGATGGCCACCGCCTTTGCGGCGTAGCTCTCCGTCCCGGTGCAGACCGTGACCCAGTGGCCCGGCACAAAGCACCGGGCGCGGTACTCGTCCAGACAGTCGAAGGCCGGGCAGAGACCCAGCAGTTCCCGGGCGATGGCCCCAGCCAGTGCCGCCCGACTCACCGGTGCAGGCCCACCGGGGTAGAGACTGCCCGCGATGGGCCGCAGCTCCTCGGGCCAGTCCTCCGGGCGGGAGGTCAGGTTCAGGCCGATGCCCACCACCAGCCATTCCAACTGTCCGCTCTCGATGTCAGCCCCGGCTTCCGTCAGGATACCGCAGACCTTCTTGCCGTTATAATAGAGGTCGTTGACCCACTTGATGCCCAAGTCCAGCCCGCAGAGCCGCTTCACAGCCCGGCAGACGGCCACCGCCGCGCTGACGGTGACGGTCTGCGCCTCGGTCATGGGCAGGCCGGGCCGCAGCACCAGCGAGAGATAGATGCCTTTCCCCTCCGGGCTCTCGAACCGCCGCCCCAGCCGGCCCCGGCCCGCCGTCTGCTGACTTGTCAGCACCATCGTGCCGTGGGGCGTACCCTCGAGGGCCAGCGTCTTGGCCGTGCGGTTGGAACTTTCCAGCTTGTCGTAGAGGTAGATGGGGGCGTCGTACTCCCCCACCGCCTCGGCGCAGAAGGGGTCGCCGCCCGCCAGCCGATAGCCCCGCCGGGGGGCGGCTTCCAGCGCATAGCCCTGAGCCGCCAGTGCAGCCGCAGCCTTATGGACAGCAGCGCGGCTCACACCCAGCTGCTGCGCCAGCTGCTGGCCGGAGATGCATTCGCCCTGGGCGGCGGAGAGCGCCGCCAGAAGTGCCTGTTTTGTGGCAGAGGCCATCGTGTTTTCTCCTTTGTGAGGTTTGATAAGGCCATTTTACCACATTTTCAATATTTTTCCCACGATTTTGCAGGTTTTGGACCCACTGATTCGTATCGATAGACAGAGCGCTTGAAATGCCGGGCAGAAAGGAGGCGGAGAGCAGCCATTGAATGCACTGGAATTTGACAGGCTGGTACAGAAGTATCAGTCCCTCGTCTACACCATCTGCCGTCAGCTGGTGGCAGATGAGGGCTATGCGCAGGATCTGACGCAGGAAACTTTTCTCTCTGCATGGCGGAGCATGGACCGCTGTCCTGCCGGATACGAAAAGCAATGGCTGGCCCGCATCGCCTCCAACAAAGCCAAGGATTACTTACGCAGCGCCTGGGCGCGCCGGGTGAACACCCCCGGCGACGATGTGCTTGCACTTGAGGGCGCACCGCCCGGCAGCGAGCCGGAAGCGCAGGTGCTGGAAGCTCTGGGCGAAGAGGAGCTGACGCAGCGCATCCTCGCTCTGCGGGAGCCCTACAAGACGCCCTGCCGCCTCATGCTGCTGGAACAGCACACCGCCGCCGAAGCCGCCCGGCTCTGCGGCAGGCCCCAGAAAACAGTGGAGGCGCAGGTCTTCCGGGCAAAAAAGATGCTGGCCGCGCAGCTGAGCGCCGCCGGAAAGGAGGGCTTTTGAGATGGAATTGTTCCGTGAAGACGGCTGTCTGAGCGACGAAGGGCTGTACGCCCTCACCGCCGGGCAGCTGGACGAGCTGGGACGGCTGGAAGCCGCCGAACATCTCGCCTACTGCGACAAATGCACCGATCGTTACACCGCACTTCTGACCGCCGACGCCCTCACCGACCCGCCCCGGGATGTCCGCCGTACCGTGATGAGCACCATCTGGGTGCGGCTGATGCAGAGCACCTATGGCCGGGCTGCGGTGGCGGGCGTCACCGCCGTGTTGGCGCTGACCATGTGGCGTACCGGAGCGCTGACCTTCGTCACCGACCACGGCAGCGACCTGCAGGCTCTCCTGCCCACAGTCCAGGTCACCCTGCCGGAAAAACAGCCCCCGAAGATTCTGCCCGAAAAGCTGGGCAGGCCCGTGACTTCCCGCCCCGGCGAGAACATCTATACCCGCGTTTCCTCTGTGCTGGAAAGCCTGCTGAACGCGGCAGAAAACATAAAATCATAAAACAAGGAGATCGTTATGCTGAAAAACGGATTTTTGACCTTCTGCTGTGCGTTTATCCCCGGCGCAGGCCAGATGTATCAGGGTTACATGAAGCGGGGCCTCTCCCTTATCCTCACGGCCTGCCTCATCGGGATGGTGAGCTCACTGCTCAACCCGGTGCTGCTCCTGCTGATGGTGGTGTGGATGTACAGCTTCTTTGACACCTTCAACCTCCGGGCGCAGATCATCGCGGACACCGCGCCGGAGGACGACTACCTCATCCACTTCGACCCCCGCGACAAGCGGCTGGCTCGGGCTCTGCTGGACAGCCACAAGCTGGTGGGCTGGCTGCTCATCGCCTTCGGTGCGCTCATCGCCTACCAGAACCTCATCATGAACACTCTCGGCGACCTCGTCTACCGCTGGGGCCACTCCTCCCCCGTTTTCCGCGCCCTCTATCTCGTCATGGACAGCCTGCCGGATGTGGTGGTCTGTGTGGTCCTCATCGTCTGCGGCGTCTGGCTGGTGAAAGGCCCCCATCCGGCCAAAAAGCCGGATGCTTCCAAGGATGTCCCCGAGGATGCCGATTTCTGCGAGTATCACGCCGACGCGGCCGCGCAGCCGGAGAACGCTCCTCTGCTCTCCGGCCCGGTGGTGAACGAAAACGAGGTGACGGATGATGACTTCGACCACGAACACGACGAATAAGCCGCTCCGCCGAGTCGGCACCCTGACGCTGGGCGTCTGCCTCATCGCGGCAGGTGTGCTCTTCCTGCTCTGCCGCTTCCTTCCCGGCCTGCCGTGGATGGTCATCTGGCAGGTGCTCCCTGCGGCGGGTCTCATCCTGCTGGGGTGTGAGGTGCTCTACTTTTCCGCCCGACCCGGCAAATGCCGGTGCGACTTCAGCTCTGTAGTACTCTGCCTGCTGCTGATGGGCGGATGCTTCGGCGTCTCGACCCTTATGCTGCTGGCCCAGATGCTGGGCCGCGGCTGCACCATCCACCTGTGAACACAAGAAAGCCTGTGCAGCCTCCCGCCCCGGGAGCGTCTGCACAGGCTTTTTCGTTTGAAGAGAGGGGCTTACTGTACGCCGGTCAGCTCAGCCAGCTTGTGGTAGATCTCGGTGTTGTCGAAGACGCCGCGGAACTTCTCCGCACCAGCGCCCAGCGCATAGATGTTGACCATCGCGCCGGTGTGGGCGTAGGTGGTGTGGTCCATGCCGGACTTGTGGTTGATGGTGTGGCAGATGGCCATGCTGAAGGGGATGTAGGTGCCGTAGAGCTCATAATCCTGCTGGCTCATCTCCTTCTGGGAGGAAGCGCCGACTTCCAGCGTCCGCTCGTAGGCTTTGCGCAGGTTCTCCACCTCGTAGTCGGTCAGCAGCAGCTTGCCTGCACTGGCAGCATCGGGGTCGGTGGGCAGGGTCAGGCCGAAGTTTGCCTTCACGTCGGCCATGGCGGCCTCGAAGGGAGTCTTGTTGGCGATGTAGCCATTCACATAGGTGGAGTCGAACTTGGCGTAAGACATCTTCTGGTGGGTGAGATTGGTCAGGAAGGTGTCGTAGTTGGTGGTCTTGTAGCCGATGGCCATGCCGCCCGTCTCGTGGTCGGCGGTGACGAGGATGAGGGTGTCGTTGGGGTGGGCATTGTAGAAGTCCACAGCGGCCTGCACGGCGTTGCTCATCTCCAGCACATCGTGGATGGAAGCGGCGGCATCGTTGGCATGGCAGGCCCAGTCGATCTTGCCGGACTCGGTCATCAGGAAGAAGCCCTTCTTGTTGTCCAGCAGCTCGATGCCCTTCCTGACGTAGTCGGTCAGCTGCCACTCTCCTGCGGCGGCGTCCATGGCGTAGTTCATGGCCTTGCCGTCGGCCAGTGCCTCGGCGATGATGAGGGTCTTGCCTGCACCAGCCTTGAGGGTGGCAGCGTCCGCCTGACGGGTGACGACGTTGTAGCCGTTCTGGGCAGCGATCTCGTGGTTGTTGGGGCCGGTACCGTCGCCGTTCACCTTCTGGAACTCGCCGCCTGCGAAGTACTCGAAGCCAGAGGCGGCCAGCTCTTTGCCGATGGCGTAGTAGTTCTTGCGGGTCTTCTGATGTGCATAGAAGGCGGCGGGGGTGGCGTGGTCGATGTTGACGGTGGACACAACGCCCACCTTGTAGTTCTTCTGGGCGTGGAGCTTCTCGGCGATGGTCTCATACGGCACATCGCGGGTCCACGGACACATATTGATGACGCCGCTCTCGGTCTTGTGGCCGGTGGCGATGGAAGTGGCAGTGGAAGCGGAGTCGGGGCAGAAAGAAGTGCTGTCGTAGGTGGTCACGCTGCCCACCTCGGGGAACTGGGTGAAGCTCAGCTCGCCCTCGACGACAGCACCGTTGTTCTCCACCGTACCCTTATAGAATCGGGCGGACTGTATCTGGGCCGTGCCCATGCCGTCGCCGATGAAGAGGAAGACATACTTGGGTTTGCCGCCGAACACGCCCAGCAGTCCGTTCTCTTCCTCTGCTGCGTTGGCGGCATTGGGAGCAGCGGCGTTGGCAGCGGCAGGCGCTGCGGCCAGCATACCGGCGGCGGATGCAACGGCACCGACCTTCAAAAAGCTGCGGCGGGACATTTTATTCTCTTTCATGCGAAAGTCCTCTCTTTCCATGAGCCTCATGGCTCCTTCTCTCTTTTTCGATTTACCGGGAACGGCCTTATTCTACCGCCGCAGCCGCCCGGCCCGAAACCATACGGACGCAAAATCGGCGTAAAACCCCGGCGGCGGCTTTGGGCCGTCTGTAAAAAAGAAGACTTCTGCTGCGCAAAAAGCGCCCCTCCGTTTTACCGGAGGGGCGCTTTTGTATGTTACAGGTCAATTATGCGTTGAACTTTTCCTCGTTCAGCAGACCCTCGCTCTTGGCCACGCAGATGCTGGCCACAGCGTCGCCCACAACATTCAGGGAGGTGACGAGCATCTCGATGGGGCGGTTGATGGCGAGGATGAGGGAGTAGGCCAGCAGGGCGCTGTCATTCACGAAGCCCGCACCGGACAGGATGGTGAAGAGGATGACGGCTCCTGCGCCGGGGGCGGCAGGCGTCCCCACCGAGGCCAGCAGAGCCAGCAGAGCGACCACAACCAGCTGGGCGGGAGTAACGGTGTAACCGGCGCAGCCTGCGATGAAGACAGTGGCCACCACCTGCATGATGGCGGTGCCGTCCATGTTGATGGTCATGCCCAGAGGCAGGACGAAGGAGGCGATGGACTCATCGACGCCGAAATCCTCGGTGCAGACCCTGATGTTCAGGGGGAGAGTGGCTGCGCTGGAAGAGGTGGAGAAGCCGAAGACGGCCACGTTGGCGATCTTCTTAATGAAGGTGATGGGGTTCTGCTTTGCGCCCAGCGCCACCACCAGAGGATAGGCCACCAGCAGGAAGACGAAGAGCAGAACCACCGTGACCACCACATACACCAGAGCGGGCTTGAGGTAATCAATGCCATAGATGGCGAAGGTGCGGGTCAGCAGCACGAAGACTGCAAAGGGCGCGAAGTTTGTGACGACGAAGTTCAGGAAGACCACCACCACGTCGTTCACCTCGCCCAGCAGGCGGCGGAGGGTGGAAGTACGGCTCTCACCCAGCACATTCATGCTCAGGCCCACAGCCACCGCGAGGAAGACGGAGGAAAGAACAGCGTTGTTGCTGCCGAAAGCCGTGACGATGTTGGAGGGGATAACATTCAGCACCACATTCAGGGGGTTGGAACCGGTGGAGCCGGCGGCTTCCGTCAGGCCCTCGATGTGAGCGTTGAAGAGACCCATGGAATAGGTGGCGTAGCCCACGCATCCGGCCAGTGCCAGCGCCATAAAGGAGCAGAGCAGGAACCAGAAGAGGGTCTTGGCCGAGATGCGGCCCATGGTGCGGGTATCGGCGATGCTGCCGATGGCCAGCGCGATGGAGGTGAAGACCATCGGGATGATGACCAGCTGCAGTGCTTTGATGAAGAGCTGTCCGATGATGTAGAAGAGGCCGAGCGCACGTTCCGCGCCCTCTGTGGTGATGTCCTGGAAGAGCAGGTCGTTGATGGTCTGCCAGATGCCGCTGTTGCCGGAAGCCACGAGCTTTTCGCGCAGCATCATAAAGGCAAAGCCTGCCGCCAGACCGCAAACCAGAGACACTGCCATCTTTCTTGCCAGTGCCGCGCCGCTGTTCTTATTTTTTTCCATACGATTTTCCTCACTTTTGTCCATTTCCCAGTGTGTTTCGTTCACATTCGATCTATCCTACCACGGCAAACTGTTGGACGCAAGGGAAAAATCGGCTTTTCAGGCGATTTTTCCGCAAAAGTACGACGCATGAAAATTTGATGTAAAAATTACGTTCTGGATAAAAGGCCAAAAGAAAACCTCTGTTTGCCTCATTATGTCCGTTTGATATTCCAAAAGGCTGCCCGCCGCGCATCATAGCAATAAATCCAGCGTC
>NZ_JBBNIH010000153.1:0-4472 GCF_040094125.1 Faecalibacterium longum | reverse complement strand
CTTCACAAAAGGTACTTCTGTAACTCGCAGCCCGGTCATAACGAAGACGGGGTGGCTGAAATGCCAATGGTGCGGTGCAAGCCCGCCGCCGGACGATTCCCCACTCCTAGGGAAGTCGAGGACCAATATGGGAGACCTTAACTTATTAACGCAGTTGAGCACTTGTTTCGTGCTTTTCTGCGACTGGAGAATTGGAACCCACCAATTCTCGTTACATACTCTTTGTTTCTGATTTCTGCTTCAGCTGGAGGTGATCAACATTTCAGAATATCTTACCACGCAAACTCCGCTGCCGCCGTTTCTCCCATACCCACGCTTCCTTTTGGAACTTGACCTGAGCCAGACTGCAAAAATGACTTATGCGCTGCTGCTCGACCGTGCCACGCTCTCGCAGAAAAATCTCTGGATAGATGAACGTGGTTTCGTGTTTGTCATTTTTACGATTTGCTCTTTGGCTGAGCAGCTAGGGCGCAGCACTGTCAGTGTTTCCAGTGCGCTTAAGGAATTGGACGCTGCGGGATTGATCGAGCGCAGACGAACGCGGTTTTCTTCGCCCAATCACATCTTTGTGAAAATTCCAAATGTTGAATAGTTCTGCGTTTTTCACGATTCAAGAACCGCCAAAATCACGATTCTGTGATGCAGATTCTTAATGGCATCTGCAAAAGATATTTTTCCTATGCAGTATAGCAGCCTTTAAGACTGTATCAAAGAAAACTTTCACCTAACCAACGTAATAAAACAAAAAGAGAAAAACGAATAGAATCCATCCATTCCTTTCCGTATTTGCACCACATGAATGAGGAGGTCTGCCCTTGAACAAAGAAAAATCTGAGAAGAAGCCCACCACACGCAAACGTGCGCCGAGAAGTCCGAAGTCCGTGCGCCTGATCGTGGAACGCCATTATATCGGCAATGTGCCGATGAATACGCTTTTTCAGCGGCTTGCGGAAGAAGAAATTCGTAAAACTGCCGAATCGTATCTCGCCGCTGGCTAATTGGACGTTTTACTGCGGAAAAGGGCTTGCATCATCACGCAGCATCCGCTACAATGTGATTGATGAGGTCTCTTTTCCATTATGGAGGTACACATGGAAAAGGACAAAAAAGTAACTGCTTTATACTGCCGGCTGTCAAAAGATGACGGTTCAAACAGCGAAAGCCTGAGCATCCGCACTCAAAAGGCGATGCTTATGGAGTATGCCACACGCAACGGTTTCGGGAATTGCCAGTACTATGTTGATGATGGTTACAGCGGTACGAACTCTGACCGCCCTGCCTTTCAGGAACTTCTGGATGATATCCGGGAAGGAAAGGTGGCAACAGTCATTACCAAAGACCAGTCCCGACTTGGACGCAACCACATCGAAACCGGAACGTATATGGAAATCTTCTTTCCTGAACACGGTGTCCGCTATATTGCAATCAACGATGGTTATGATTCCAACGAGCAATCTCAGATGGATATTGCCCCGTTCCGAAACATCATCAATGAAATGTACGCCAAAGACACTTCCCGAAAAATCAAGAGTGCCCTTCGGACACGCAAGAAAAGCGGAAAGTATATCTCCAGCGGCGCACCGTTTGGCTACCAGAAAGACCCTGCCGACCACAATCACCTTGTGATCGACCCGAACACCGCCCCCGTTGTTGAGTATATCTATTCAATGGCAGAGGAAGGGCTGGGGCTTCACCGCATCGCCAAGCGGCTCCACGATGAAAAAGTCTTGAAGCCGTGTTACTACAAGAAAGAGATGTTTGGCCGCTTTATTGATGATGAAAAGATGTATGATTGGGACAGTGCCTATATCAGTCAGGTTCTGCACAGCCCGGTCTACGCCGGACACATCATCTATGAAGCCAAGCCCACCGTGTCCATGAAATCCAAAAAGCGGCGTTATATTCCTTTTGAAGAACGCGCTATCGTTCCGAATACACATGAAGCAATCATCCCACAAGACCGTTGGGAGAACGTGCAGCGAATCCTTTACAGCCGTTCCAGTAGTTTTATGTGCGATAAGACCGACTACGACAATATCTTCAAAGGCATCGTCCGCTGTGCAGACTGCGGCAGAACGATGTTAGTCAAGGTTGAGCACAGGCGCAAACGTAATAGTGTTCTGGATCAGACCTTTTATTGTTGCAGCACTTATCGGAAATATGGTGCGAAAGCCTGTGACTCTCACAACTTGGAAGCCCGTGTTCTGCATGAAGCTGTCCTTGCGGACATTCAGGCACACGCAAAGGCCGCTGTGAGCAATCGGGAAGCCCTTGTGAAGAAGATTGCAAATCAGATGCACCTCCGGATGTCCTCTGACCGGGCGCAGCACAAACGGGATTTGAAGCAGTGTAAAGCACGAATCGCAGAAATCGAAGACCTGTATGCAAAACTTTATGAGGACGTATCAAAGGGACTTCTCCCGGAGAAACGTTTTCAAATGCTTGCAGATCGCTACGACAAAGAACAGGCTGAACTGACCGAGAAGATTGAGCAGTACGAGCGGGAAGGCCGTGCTGAACACGGTCAGCTGGACAAGATTCAGGATTTTATTGATGAAGTCAGCAAGTACGCTGGCATCACCGAACTGAACTATAAGATTCTGCATCAGCTGATTGACAAGATTCTGGTATCCAAAGCGGAAAAGGTCGATGGCGAATACGTCCAGAAAATCCAGATTTTCTACCGCTTTATCGGCCCATTGGATGCCATCGAGTAACAATGTCAGAAAAGTCACCTCCGAGAACTATCCTACAGATTCCGGACGTGAGGGAGAACTGATCTTCCGCTTGGTGTACCAGCAGGCTGGGTGCAAAAAGCCCTTTTCCCGCCTGTGGCTGTCCAGCATGGAGGAAAATGCCATCCGAGAAGGGTTCGCCCACCTGAAACCGTCAACTGAATACGATGCGCTGTACAACGCAGCACTCTGCCGGGAACGTGCCGACTGGATGGTCGGCATCAATGCGTCCCGGCTTTTTTCGTGCCTGTACGGTCAACCGCTGGCGGTGGGGCGTGTTATGACCCCGGTACTTGCCATGACGGTTGTCCGGGAAGCTGCCATCGCCGCCTTTGTGCCGGAGAAATTCTACACGGTTGCCCTGACCCTTGCAGACGGCGGTACAGCATCTAGCAAACGGTTTGCTCAGAAAGCGGATGCAGAACTGCTGCTTTCCAAATGCCGAAAGGAGGAGCGTGTTACGGTGCAGAAGATGGAACGCAAGGAAAAGTCCGAAAGCCCGCCGCAGCTCTATGACCTTACCGCATTGCAGCGGGATGCAAACCGTCTGTTGGGATTTACGGCGCAGCAGACCTTGGATTATGCCCAAAGTCTTTACGAAAAGCGGCTCATCACTTATCCCCGCACGGACAGCCGATTTTTGACGGAGGATATTGCGGCATCCCTTCCGGGGCTTGTGGCAGATACGGGCGGGGCGTTTGCCGTGGAGAAACCGTTTCCCATCCATGTGCAGCAGGTCATCAATGGCAGCAAAGTCACCGACCATCATGCGCTGCTGCCCACGAAAAGCATGGCAAAAGCAGACCTTGCCGCCCTCCCTGCCGGGGAGCGGAATATCCTGCGGCTGATTGCCGCACAGCTGCTCTGCGCCGTGGGTGAACCTTACTGCTATGCAGAAACCACCTTGACTACCATCTGCGCAGGCGAAAAATTTACCGCAAAAGGCAAAGTTGTGCTGTCCGAGGGATGGAAAGCGGTGGAGCGAAAAATGCTGGGCGAGCTGCTGGGCAAGCAGAAAGAACCGGCTGTTCTGCCGGATGTGCAGGAGCAGAGCCAGTGCAGCGTTGCCGGTGCCGAACTGAAAGAGGGGCAAACGTCCCCGCCGAAGCATTTCACCGAGGACCTTCTACTTCATGCGATGGAAACCGCCAGTGCAGACAGTATGCCGGAGGGCGTGGAACGTCAGGGCATCGGCACCCCGGCTACCAGAGCCGCCACCATCGAAAAGCTGGTGCAGAAGGGCTTTCTGGAGCGCAAGGGCAGCAAGAAAGCCAAGGTGCTGCTGCCCACCGACAAGGGCAAGGCATTGATTACCGTGATGCCCGAAGAAATTCAATCCCCGGAAATGACCGCTGATTGGGAAGCGAAACTGCTGCAAATCGAGCGTGGCGAAATGGAGCCGGAAACTTTTATGACTGAAATCAAAGAGACGATCTCCTCGCTGGTAAAAACCACCGAGGCTGCGAAGGGAGCGAATGCACTTATGAAAAGCAAGATTATTGGTGTCTGTCCGAACTGTGGTGCAAATGTTGTGGAGCGTGAAAAGGGCTGGTTCTGCGAGAACCGGGAGTGCCGTTTTGTGCTGTGGAAGGACAATGCGTTCTTTAAGCGTCTGGGCAAGCGACTGGACGCTCATGTGGCGGACAAGCTGCTGCGGGATGGCCGTGTGCGTCTGAAGGACTGCCGCAGTGCCAAGGGCAAGACCTACAACGCCACCGTGCTGCTGTCCTGTGAAGC
>NZ_JBBNIH010000152.1:0-1522 GCF_040094125.1 Faecalibacterium longum | reverse complement strand
AGACTAACTATTAAAAGTCAAGCCCCAAAATGAAAAAATCCGTCTGCCGACCGCTGCCCCTGACAAACAGCATTCAAATGCCATAATCAATGCAGCGAGGGCGACGGAGAGAATAGCAAAGCAAGCCCGGCCAACCCTCGCAGAAACAGAATAGCATTTGAATGCTTCGGTTTGTCAAGGGTTCGCTGCGCCAGCTAAGTTGTTCTTGGATTTGGCTCAGGCTCTGGAGAGAATCAGGCAGCTACAAGATATGCTTTGCCAGATTTCTGCAAGGCATAGATTAGCCGCACAAGTTTCTTCGTGGCATGGGATAAGGCAACATTGTAGTGCTTTCCTTCAGCACGTTTCTTGGCAAGATATTCAGCAAAGACGGGATTCCAGTGGCAGACGTACTTGGTTGCGTTGTAGAGGGCATATCGCAAATAACGAGAACCACGCTTCTCCATGTGAGCGTAACAGTTTGTAAGTTTTCCGGACTGGTATGTAGATGGAGAGCAGCCAGCGTAAGCAAGGATTTTGTCAGGAGATTCAAAGTTGGAAAAATCACCGATTTCAGCAAGAATCATGGCTGCTGACTGGATACCGACACCGGGAATAGAAAGAATCGGTGGATTCAGTTCATCCATGATTTTCTGAATAGAAACTTCAATTTCATCAATCTCGGAGGTGAGTTCCCGAATGAGTTTAATGGTATGCTTCAGTTCCAGAAATTTAGCAGGCATAACGGAACCAATGGAAGTTCTGGCAGCATCTCGAATCTGGATAGCCTTATCTTTGCCATAACGACCCTTGGATGCTGTCGCAAGAAGGTTTGTCAGCTTGGTGAGATGAATTTCTGAAATCTGTTTTGCACCGGGATATTCACTGAGGAGCGCATAAACCGAAGCAATATGGAGAGAGGGAACGAGCTTCTCCAGTTCTGGAAACAGAATAGTGACCAGTCTGGACACTGACTGCTTCAGCTTGGCTCTTTCACGAACCTTATCGAATCGGTATCTTGTTAGTGACTTTAACTCTTCGTTATGGTATGCTGTATCCGTGTAGGACTTGAGGTCTACATCGGACAATAGCATAGTTGCAATCGTTCTTGCATCCACACGATCGGTTTTGGTTTTGCGAAGGCTGAGACTTTTTCGGTACAGGTTGGTGTGCAAAGGATTCATGACATAGACGGCCAGGTCATTGTCAAGAAGAAATCCAAGAATGTTGTAGCTGTAATGTCCGGTAGCCTCAAGTCCTACTTTTATTTTGTCTGACTTTTTGGTACAGTCTCGAATCGTCTGAAGCAGCTGCTTGAAGCCATCCATGTTATTGGGGATGGTAATGCAGTCGGCACGAATCGTTCCGTCCGAGTCGAGAATACAGCAGTCGTGCTTATCCTTGGCAACGTCAATTCCAACACAAACCATTTTGATACCTCCGGCGTATTTATTTCGATGCTGTTCAGGACCACAGACTTCTTTGCTCTTGTAACCTCGTTCTAAATAAACCGTCTGGCGGTATCTAACTGATTAACATTTCA
>NZ_JBBNIH010000151.1:0-11473 GCF_040094125.1 Faecalibacterium longum | reverse complement strand
CAAATCTTCCCCATTTCGGGAGCTTTTGCAAATACTGTTTTATGGGAACTCTGCTACGGGGAACGCCCTGTTGTACATATCGCTATCGTCTGTGGATCTTGGCAGGGTGCGTCCGGGTGGCGCATCCTGTTTTTGTTTTGCCTTATTTTCCCTTGTTCCGCAGTTCTTTTTTCGTTGCCCACAGACTGTAAGCGCAGGCGATCACCTCGGACACCCAGAACGCAAACCACGCCCTGTCGATGCCCATGGTGCGGATGAGCAGCCACAGGCAGGGCACCAGCACCACCAGCTGCCGCAGGGCACCGCCGATCATGTTGACCATGCCGTTGCCCAGGCCGGAGGCAAAGTAGCCGCACAAGATCGTGATGACCGCGAACAGGAAGGTCATCGAGATGATGCGCAGGGCGGGCACACCAAAGGCCAGCATCTCGTCACTGGCAGAGAACAGCCCCAGCAGCTGCGCCGGGAACAGCAGGAATACCGCCGTGCCGCACAGGGCAAACACCACGCCGGTGGGCAGCAGCACCTTCCATGCCTGCTTTACCCGGTCCGACTGACCACTGCCATAGTTGAAGCCCACCACCGGGATGGCTGCCTGTCCCAGACCATTCACCGGCATCATCAGGAAGTTTTGCAGCTTATAGTAGATGCCGAAGAACGCCACTGCCGTGGAGGACACCCCCAGTAGAATGCCATTGACCGCAAAGGTCATCACACTGCCGATGGCCTGCATCACGATGGTAGGCAGACCCACCCGGTAGATGTCGGCCACATCCTGCCACAAAAAGCGGTAGCCCTTCAGTCGGACATGGATGACCGGGTTTTTGACACGATTGAACCACAGCGCCGCCGCTACGCCGATGAGCTGCCCGATGACGGTGGCAATGGCTGCGCCCCGGATTCCCATGGCCGGGCAGCCCAGCAGACCGAAAATCATAATGGGGTCGAGAATAATGTTGACCACTGCGCCGATGATGAGGGAAATCATGGACAGCACCGTGTCACCCACGGCCTGCAAAAGCCGCTGCCCGTAGGTCTGCAAAAAGATGCCCCAGCAGAACACAAGGTTCACCGAGAAATATTCCCGGCACAGCTGCTGCAATTCGGGATCGTTGGTCAGGGCGGCAGCGATCTGGTTCGAGAACAGCAGCCCCACCAGCGTAAACACCAGCGAAGTGCCCAGCATCAGAAACAGCCCAGTGGTGGCGGCACGGCAGGCTTCCTCCGGCTTTTTCTGCCCCAGCTTCCGGGAGAGCAGGGCGTTCAGACCAACGGCGGTGCCCACGCCGATGGCGATCATCAAAAACTGGATGGCATATACAAGAGAGGCGGCAGTCAAGGCCGTTTCCGACAGCCGTGCCACAAAAATGCTATCCACGATGTTGTACAGCGATTGGATGAGCAGCGACAGCATCAGCGGTACCGCCATGGTGTACAGCAGGGGGCGGATGGGCATTTCTGCCAGTTTGTTTTTTGGGTTCATAGGTTCTCCTTTTTCGGGCAAACAAAAAAGCGTGAAATCGTTGAGGGGTAGCTTTCCCTCAGGATTTCACGCTTTGTAAGCCGGCTTTTTGTATTCTTAACGGAAGGTATTATACCGGAGTTTTTTCAAAATTGCAAGAAGAATTTTGAAAAAATCACAGCAGTGCGCTTTCCAGATCGCTCAGCATTTCGTTCAGTGCCTGAATGCCGCCCTCTGCGGTGTACCAGACATTCGGGTGTGCCAGATAAACGATGTGGCCATTCTTGTAAGCATCTGTGCTCTTGACCAGCTCGTTTTCCAGGATCTCCTGTGCCAGCTGTGCGCCATCGGTGCCAATGGCTGCATCGCGGTCCATTGCGAAAATGTAGTCGGGGTTCTTGTCCACAATGAACTCGAAGGAAGCCTCGTTGCCGTGGGTCGAAGTGTCGATATTGGCATCTACGCCGATATTCTCAAAGCCGATCTCCTTGCCGATGATGGAGCAGCGGCCATCGTTGCCCAGAACATTGAAGCTGCCGCTGGTGGTCATGCCGACGATGGCAGTCTTGCCCTCCGCAAAGGCTTTCAGGGCGTCGATGCGGCTGTCAAAGTCCGCCATCAGGCTTTCCACCTGATCTTCCAGACCAAAGATAGAAGCGATGGTCATGGCGTTTTCACGGGTGCTTTCCACAACGCCCTTTTCGGCATCGGTCGCAAGGAAAACGACGGGTGCGATCTCGCACAGAGCATCATAGGATTTGGACAGGCGTCCGCCGATAAAGATGATGTCCGGCTCACAGGCCATGACCGCTTCCATATCGGCCTCCTTGATGTTGCCAAGGTTCGCAATGCTTTCATTGGTGACATAGCTCTGAAGATAGTCCAGAGAGGTGGATGCCGTGCCGACCACACGGTCGCCAACGCCCAGTTCATCCAGAATGTCCAAAGAAGCAAGGTCGAGGATCGCAATGCGCTGCGGGTCAAAGGGCACTTCCACATCTACCAGTTCCTTTGCACCGTTGAACGCCTTGATGGTCACAGATTCCGGTGCAGCTTCCGAGGAAGTGGCAGCTTCGCTGGATGCAGCCACAGAGGATGCCACGGAGCTTGCCGTGGAGGAGGAAGCGCCGCAGGCGGCGAGAACACCCGCTGCACTCACAGCGGCCATAGCGGTCAAAAACGAACGACGAGAAATTTTCTTCATAAGAATGCTCCTTTTAGAAAGTACTGAAATCAATAATATATCGACAAAGGCTTGCCTTCGATCTGCATGATCTCAAAGTCCACCTTGTAGATATCGGACAGGTTTTCTTTGGTGATCACTTCCTGCACCGTGCCAAACTTTGCGATTTTTCCATCCACAAAGGCACAGATGTAGTCGGAATAAAACGCAGCATAGTTGATCTCGTGCAGAACAAGGATCACCGTTTTGCCCAGCTCATCGCACAGGCGGCGGACGATGCGCATAAGGTTGGTTGCGTGGTAAATATCCAGATTGTTGGTCGGTTCATCCAGCAGGATATACTCGGTATCCTGCGCAATGACCATGGCTATATAGGCACGCTGCCGCTGACCGCCGGACAGTTCATCGATGAACTGCTCCTCAAAATCGCCCAGCTCCATGTAGGCGATAGCGCGGTCAATGATCTCGTTGTCCTCTTGGGTCAGCCGCCCGCCGGAGTACGGAAAGCGGCCAAATGCAACCAGTTCCCGGACAGTCAGCTTCATCTGGACATTGTTGGCTTGGGTCAGGATGGCGAGCCGCTTGCTCAGCTCCCGGCTTTTCCAGCGCGTGATCTCTGTTCCCTCAAAATCCACAAGACCGCTGTCCCGTGCGATCAGCCGAGACAGCATTCCCATCACGGTGGATTTTCCTGCGCCGTTCGGACCGATGAGGGAAAGGACTTTGCCTTTCGGAATCTCAAAACTCACGCCATCGACAACGGCTTTGCCATCGTAGCGTTTGGTGATCTCTTTTACAAACATGGTGTTATGCCTTTCTCTGGGTGAGCAGCAGATACAGGAAATACACGCCGCCGCCCACGGTGATGAACACGCTGACCGGAACCGAGTAAACGAACACCCGCTCCACCAGAAGCTGTCCGCCGATCAGAACGACCATACCGAACAAAACAGAGCCGGTGATGAGCTGGCTGTGCCGGTAGGTACGCAGGAACTGCCGGGAAAGGTTGGCAATGATAAGCCCCAGAAATGCCAGCGGCCCGACCATAGCGGTGGCTGTTGCAATGTACAGCGTGACCCCCAGCAGCAGGCGGCGAATGCAGCGGTCGTAATCTACGCCCAGATTGATGGCCTGATCTTTGCCCAGTGTCAGAACGTCCAGCAGCGCAAGCTCTTTCCGGAAGGCAAAGGCGACCAGCGCCAGAACCGCAACGGACAGTGCCAGAATCGCCGAATTGACATTGGAAAAGCTGGCGACCAGATCCGTCAGCAGCGTGTCGTACTCGTTGGGGTCCATCACACGGGTCAAAGTCGTCTGGATGCTGGAAAAGAACGAGGTCAACACCGTGCCGATGAGCAGGACGTACAGAACATTGTGGTTCGTTTTCTGGAACAGATAGCTGTAAATTACGGTGGCAACAGCGCCCATAATGGCGAGGTCTACCGCAAAGGCTGCGTTGGCATTGACCGCCAGAAAGCTGCCCGAACCCGCCACAAAGAACACCGCTGTGTGGATCAGCGAGTAAAGCTGATCCATACCCAGCAGGCAGGGCGTGACGATGGTGTTGTTGATGATGGACTGAAACACGATGGAGGCACTTCCAATGGCAAATGCCGTGATGAGCATGGCGATCAGCTTGGGCGTGCGGATGCGCATGGCGTAGGCAAATAATTTTTGGTTTTCAAAGTGGACTCCGACCGTCATATAGCCCGCACAGGCCAGCAGAACAAGAAGCAGAAGGATCAGCAGGCGCAGATGATTTTTGTGCGTTTTCATGCTGCACCTCCGGTTTTCTCGGTAGCTTTGCCCAGCCGGACTGCCTTTCGGCCATGCCGAAGCCGATACAGCAGCAGACCAACAAACAGGATACTGCCAATGACCCCAACGATCAGCTCGATGGGCAGCTCGTAGGGATAGATCACAACCCGTCCGATCATATCGCAGACCAGCACGAACACTGCACCAAACAGAGCGGTATCCACCAGCGTTCCGCGGATCTGGTCACCCTTGAACATTGCTACGATATTGGGCACGATGAGGCCGATGTAGGAGATCGAGCCGACCACCACAACAACGGATGCCGTGATCATGGCAGCAATGGTCAGACCCATAAACAGCACCAGATCATACGGAACGCCGAGGTTCTGAGAAAAATCTTTTCCCATGCCCACGATATTGAAGTGGTTGGCAAATACAAATGCCAGAATCACCAGCGGTACCGTCAGCCAGACAAGCTCATACCGCCCACGAATGACGGTGGAAAAATGACCAACCAGCCAGCTGGAAAGAGCCTGCGTCATTTCATATTTGTAGGCAAGATAATTGGTAACGCCCATTACGATGTTTGAGAACATGATGCCGACCAGCGGGACCATGACAATGTCCTTGAACTGGATACGCTGGATGAACCAGACAAAGACCCATGTACCGAGAACGGCACAAACGAAGGAAAAGGCAGCACGTCCCCACAGGGTAGAACCCGGTGCAAACAGCAAAGCCAGCAGAATGCCAAACTGTGCAGAAGAGATCGTTGCGCCTGTGGTGGGCGAAACAAACTTGTTCATGCAGAGCTGCTGCATGATAAGCCCCGCCACGCTCATGCCGATGCCTGTGCAGAGGATGGCAAGCAGACGCGGCAGGCGGGAGATCAGAAATATCTCCCATGTTTCCACGCTGCCTGTAAACAGGTCAGAAGGCCGGATGTCCAGCACCCCGACAAACAAAGAACAAACCGAAAGAATCATCAGCAGAACGCCGAGAAAAACGGTGGAACGATGATTACGAATGAAAAGCCCTCCTCAAGATTAGTGCAGACTAACTTTTTGAAAATAAAAAGAGAACGCCTGTGTGTGAAGAAACTGGTCTTACGTGTTCACACACAGCGCGTTCTGCTGGAGGGATTATATCATAAGGTATCGATGTGTTTCAAGTGGCAAACTCTCACGAAGGTTTTACATAGCAAACCATCCTTCTTTGTTGATTCCTACAAAGTTGCTCCGAACAAAAAGAGCCTTTGCATTTGTTGGTAAAAATCACCATGCGGCTTCAGCGCAAAACCTCCAGCAGACGCCTGCCGGCTTCCTGCTGCGATTCCCCAAACGCCACCGCCAGCTCCTCCCGCAGGACACGCTCTACCATCTGGTAAAAGTAGGTATCCATAGCGTTGATCTTTCGGCCGCGGCTTTGCTGCTGGGCCTGCTTTTGCCCCAGCTCCTTGAACAGGGTCAGGTACTGGTAAAAATCATTGGTGTGCAGCAGCGCCTGATAATGTTCTGCCAGCGCTGCCTGTACCCCCGCCGGGATGGGCAGCTTCTCCTCTTTGATGCGTGCAAGGTCGGCTGCTGCCTGCTGTGGCGGGGTCACCGGGCGCAGGGCATCTTCTTTTGCCGTGGGGATATAGCTGCGGTCATGGGAATCCGAAAAATAAGGCCGGAGGGTGTAGTACTCTCTGGCGGGCTCCTCGCAAAACCGCCGCAGCCCGACCCCTTCCACCTCGTGCACTCCCAGATTTCCGTAGACTACCAGCGCTCCCGCCTGAAACCGTGACATGGTATTTTCCTCGTTTCCTTGTATGGAAGGAGTGCAAAAACAGACTTTCCAGCGTAATTTTACTCTTTACTTTATTGTACCACGGTAGGTTGGCGGGCTTCAAAGGGCATCTTCCACAAAGTTTTCCTCGTGCAATCTGCGCAGAATGCCCAGTACAATTCTTGTGCAAAACTGCCTTTGCAAATTCCAGACAGGCGGGCTATAATAATTTCGTACAACGAGTAGCTCTCATGCGTAAAACCGGTTGCATGAGGGCTGCCCGTTGTTTTTATTTGCCCCAAAATGGAAAGGTAAGGTGAATCCCATGGAAAGTTCCAATCAATTTCTCGGCACGGAACGCATCGGCAAGCTGATGCAAAAATATGCGATCCCGTGCATTATTTCGCTGCTGGTCGGCGCACTGTATAACATCGTGGACCAGATCTTTATTGCAAACGCCAGCTATCTTGGCTCTTATGGCAACGCCGCCAATACGGTCGTTTTCCCCCTGACGGTGGTAGCACTGGCAATCGCAGTCATGATCGGTGACGGCTGCTGCGCCTTCGTCAGCATCAGCCTTGGGCAGAACGAGGTCCCCAAGGCAAAGCGGAGCGTCGGCAATGCGGTGGTGATGTGTCTGGTCAGCAGCATTGTGCTGGCCGCGCTCTATCTGATTTTTGCGGACACCATTCTTGCCATGTTCGGCGGAACAGTCAACGCCGAGACCTACCACCACTCGCAGGAATATTTCTTCTATATCACGCTGGGCGTGCCCTTTTATATGTTTGGGCAGGCCATGAACCCCATCATCCGCGCGGATGGCAATCCTCGGTTTGCCATGGTGTCCACCCTTGCGGGTGCGGTGCTGAACATCATTCTGGACCCCATCTTCATTTTCGGTTTCCGCTGGGGCATGATGGGCGCAGCGGTGGCTACCGTCATCGGTCAGCTGGTCACGGCGGTGCTGGCAGTGTGGTATCTGCTCCACATGAAGATCATTCGCCCGGCGTGGGCAGACCTTCGGCTGAAAGGCTCCATCTGCAGCCGCACCCTGACCCTTGGCATCACCAGCTTTCTGTCCCAGATCAGCCTTGTGGCGGCAATGGCAGCCATCAACAACATGATCCGCAAATACGGCGCACTGGATGCCGTGTTCGGGCAGGAGCAGTACGCCCAGATCCCCATGGCGGTGGTGGGCATCGTGATGAAGTTCTTCCAGATCGTCATCTCCATCGTGGTGGGCATGGCGGCTGGCTGCATCCCCGTGGTGGGCTTCAACATGGGCGCCAAAAAGCCCACCCGCGTAAAGGAGCTGTTCACGAAACTGCTGCTGGCAGAAGCCACCGTGGGTGCCGTTGCACTGGTGCTGGTGGAGGGCTTCCCGCGTCAGCTGATTGCCCTGTTCGGTGCCGCCAACGAGAGCGTCTACTACACGGATTTTGCAGTGCGCTCCTTCCGCATCTACCTGTGCATGATCATTCTGGCCTGTGTCAACAAGGCGTGCTTCATCTTTTTGCAGGCCATGGGCAAGGCAGCCGAATCCACCGCCCTGTCCATGGTGCGTGAGGTGGTGTTCGGCGTGGGCTTTGCCCTGCTGCTGCCCCGGTTCTTCGGGCTGGACGGCGTGCTGTACTCCATGCCCCTGTCGGATATCCTGACCTTCCTCATCGCAGGCTGTTTGATCTGCAAAACCTACCGTGAACTGAACGGGAAAGGAGAACTTGAATGAAAAAACGCATCATTACCATCAGCCGCGAGTTTGGCAGCGGCGGCAGGACCATCGGCAAGCTGGTGGCAGAGCATCTGGGCATCCGGTGCTACGACGCCGAACTTATCCAGAAATTGGCTGCCGAAAGCGGCTTTGACGAGAGCTACATCAAGGAGGCCGGAGAGTACACTCCCGGCGGCTTCCTCGCCTCTGCCTTCGCTGACCGCAGCTTCGGCCCCACCAACGAGGACCTGCTTTGGAAGCTGCAATACCGGATCATCCGGGAACTGGCAGAAAAAGAGCCCTGCGTCATTGTGGGACGCTGCGCCGATTTTATCCTGCAGGACCGCACCGACTGCTTGAAGGTCTTTGTCCATGCCGACATGAAGTTCCGGGCAGACCGCATCGTGCGGGTCTACGGGGAGCGAGAGGAATCTCCCGAAGCCCGGCTGAAGGAGAAGGACAAGCGCCGTGCTGCCTACTACCGCTTTTATACCGATATGAAATGGGGCGATGCCGCCAACTATCATATTGCACTGGACAGCGGGGTCATCGGCATTGAAAAGAGTGCGGAGATCATTGAAAGTCTTTCATAAGCTGTAACTTCCGGCAGTCTCTGAGCCGATAGCGCAAAACGCCGCCCACCTGCGTTCCGTTACGCAGGTGAGCGGCAGTTTTTGTCAATGGCGGTTTTATGGAAAAATCAATCTTCTAATCCGTGGCTCCCAGTCACATTCCTCAAATATTCCTCCGGGTCTCCGTTCAGGATCAAATCCGCATAGCCCAGCGGGTCATTGTAAATAAGATAGTCCAGCTCCGATCTCTGCGCCATGGTCACATCCAATTCATCCTCGACCCCAGTGCAGTCAATGGAGATCATTCTCCCATCCCGGAGCAGCAGCTCCACGCAGCCGGTGTCCATGTTGAATTTGCAGGCTCTTTCATCGTACTTCATGTTTGTGTCCTTTCTGCCTTACGGCACTCTTACAGTGGTCTGTCGTGCTTTTTTGTGATAAGGTCTAGGACGTTTTTCGATGGAAGCAAGGGATTCGCTCTGTTTTCCGAAGAATACAAAAATCCGAACCTTTCTCCTATTGGAAAAAAGTTCGGATTTTGTTGTTGTGGTGCACCTCCAGGGACTCGAACCCTGGGCCCACTGATTAAGAGAGCAAGCCGCCGGTTCGTCTCAATTCATGAAAGTTTCGAGTCATCGTTGCTTTTGAACAAGACGACGTGATTTTTCACCCGGCAATTTCTGCGCCCTTTGTCGAATTTTGCAGCGAAAAGCACCCTTTGCACGTTTTGAAACCGTGCAAAATCCGTGCAGAAACCGTGCACTTACTCTCTGACAAACAAAAATCACACTATCCACCACCGACTTGACGGCAATGGTTTGAGTGACCGACCCAGATATCCTAAATTATCTCTCTATGTTTACAAAACATCTGTGATTCTCTCTTTCTATTACGTAAGGACGCAAATGAAGGGCCCCATAAACGTCCTACTAAAAAAAGGAGATTATTACTATGTTACTCAAAAATGGAAGTACTGGCAACTATGTTATGTACCTGCAGTATGGACTGCATATCATGTGCTGCCCTCCGGGTAGTTTTGACAGCAAATTTGGCTCTGGTACTGAAAATGCTGTTAAGAAGTATCAGGGCAAAAAAGGTCTTACCCAAGATGGCATTGTTGGCGATGGTACATGGAACGCACTGGTAAGCGACATTAAAACCATCCAGCAGCTCCTGAAGAACAAAGGTTATTACGCCAGTACAGTGGATGGCCTTGCAGGTTCAGGCACTTATAACGCTGTTATCAGTTTTCAGAAAGCATCCGGCTTGACTGCCGATGGTATGGTCGGCAGTGCCACCCTAAACGCATTGAACGCTTCTTCGGGCGGTACAAGTGGTCAATCTCATTCAATCACTCTGCCTACTGATAGAAACTATCTTTGGGCACAGAAGAATCCGGACATTGTTAAGCTTGTTGGAAATAGTGGTTGCTCTCTTGTTGCCGTGTTGAATACCGCTAATATCTATGGGCCTCGTGAATTCACCCCTAACGAAGTCCTGACTGCCTGTGGAAATTGGGGTGCAAACGGTCTGAATACTTGGGCTCTTCCCAGCAAGTGCAATGGTAAAATCGACACGAGCAACTACACTCATGGCGGTAAGGAGCAGGCGACTGTATTCAGTGCAGTCAAAGCAAGTATTGACAATAACCTTCCCATCATTATTCGGCTCAACAGTAGCGATGGCAAAAAGACGCATTTTGTCACAGCGATTGCTTATACTGGCAGTTGCTCCTCTGCAAGCAGCATTTCCGTCATTGATCCTGCTGGTGGTGTCATTCGAACTCTTGAGGAAGCGGGAACTGCACGCAATGAAACCGTATACGGTGATTATATCGCAACCGCTCGTCGCTCCTAAATATCTCTACTCTCTTCATCAACAATAAGTTGTAAAGCATCATTTTTAACATATATCCCCCCCAAAGTCTTTTCTCAACTCTCGAAAAGGCTTCGGGGGGGATTTTTCAATGCCTATTATATGCAACACTTTTCACTATCTGCTTATCCAAGCTCAGGCGAGTGATATTTATTTACTCTCCACACATCCCCAACTTTTACCAACTGCATTTCATATTCGACTTTATTCATGTCATCATATGAATACTCATCATGTTCCTCATACGTTTCATTGGGATTATAGTATGCAATCATTACAAAATTTACTTGTGCTTCCGTTTTATTTTTCAAATAGTATCGCACTGAGCAGAAATCATCCGGATAATATTCTCCCACATATCCAGTAAAATATGGAATTTGTGCCAAATCATAGTCATCACAAACGGCAAGTTTTCCATTATAATTCACAAACTTTTTCTCAATTGAATCTTGTGACAAGAAATCATTTGTAAAAATAGATTTCATATATTCTTCAAACTCTTTATAAGAATTTTGATAGACCTCATAATCATGTCCGTTCAGTTTTACATATGTCGGCGCATTTTGCGTCATAGGCACAAAAGTCGGAGCATCTTCAATTTTAAAATTCAGTCCTTTTAAGTTACTTGATTGTCCCCAAAGTGCATAGTCTATTTTCTGCGCTTTTTCAAAAACAGTATATTGATCTTGATCTAAAAATACCGAGGTCGAATCAACTAACGTCTGGGAAAAATCTTGCAAATCATTTTTTTCTTCAGAATTGCATGAACTTGACGATGTATCCTGTGACGAAACTACTGTGGACATTGATGATGCTGTTGTATCATTCATTCCACATCCCACCAAATTCACCACAATACAACCTAGAATCACTATCATTTTTACACTTTTTGCACAATTCATATATGTTCTCCTTTTTTATAAGTTTATCAACATATTGGCCTGTTTCAAATCGTCCGTGTCAAGGTTCAAGCCAGACTGTGCCAGATTCATGCTGCGGAAAAGGTCATTTGCCACCTTGCCAATAAAGGACTTGTTGTTGTCGATCAGGCTGTCCAGCGCGGCAGCATCGCCTTTCTGTGCCAGCGCACAAAGCCGTTCATTCGTCTGCTTCATGGGCGTTTTCCTGCTCTGCGGCAGACT
>NZ_JBBNIH010000150.1:0-17296 GCF_040094125.1 Faecalibacterium longum | reverse complement strand
GGAGAGTGGAGTCCAGAGGTAGGGAGGGGGGATTCGAAACACCCCTCCCTATCTCTGGCCCGCGCGGAGCGCAAGCCACTTGACCAAAAGAAAAAACCAGCCCCGCGCCACCAGCGCGAGAACCAGCTTAAAGAAAAAACCGGCTCTGCCTCTGGCCCGCGCGGAGCGCAAAGCCATTTGACCGAAAGAATAAAACCCGCCCCGCGCCACTGGCGCGCAGAAGCAGAAAGGACAGAAGATGTTTACCGCCAAACAGTTCGCCGGCACCCACTGCGGCTGCCGCTACCAGCAGGACTACCGCCCCACGCTGGGCAAAGACGGCAAAAAGGAGTCCGGCACGCTGGAAGTCATCAAGTTCTACTACGACGGTGCCATCCGGATGGAGCAGCACTGCTACGGCGAGGCGGCGACCTTTGTATTCGGCGTCTGGGCCGAGGGGATGGACGCCGACGGCACCCTCCACTGGGCGCTGCCCGACCGCCGCAAGAGCTACTACGACGAGGACTATCTGCCCCGAAAGCTGGACCGCGTGGACGAAGCGGGAAATCTCTACTTCGACGGCAGCCCTTTCCCATGGAAGCTGGCCGACGATTTCGACGAAGACAAGCGCTGGGGCTACCCGAAATGGAAGGTGTTGCTGGGAAAACTCACCGGAAAAGGCCGGAAATGTGACTGAATCACGAAATTCGAGTATTCCCATTGACATACTAGGGAATGATATGATATAACTATTCCGTCAAATGGAATATATGCGGGCAGCGCCCCGGCCCCCTGGAAGGCGCGGTGCTCCCGCATTTTAGCAGAAAGGAACCATTCCTATGGAAAACACAGAAAAAGTGGTTTATCTGGATAACGCTGCTACCACTGCCTGCGCTCCCGAAGCACTGGCTGTGATGGTCGAGGCACTGAACGGCGTCTGCGGCAACCCCAGCAGCCATTATAGTGTGGGCTATGAGGCCAAGGAGTTCGTGGACAAGGGCCGCGCACAGGTGGCAAAGGCCATCAACGCCTCCACGTCCGAGATCTTCTTCACCGGCTGCGGCTCTGAGGCCGACAACTGGGCTGTGAAGGG
Source organism: Faecalibacterium longum (assembly GCF_040094125.1). Classification (NCBI taxonomy): domain Bacteria; kingdom Bacillati; phylum Bacillota; class Clostridia; order Eubacteriales; family Oscillospiraceae; genus Faecalibacterium; species Faecalibacterium longum. Next base: position 16,224 of record NZ_JBBNIH010000150.1, on the reverse strand, counting down.
TACTGCCTTCACCAAGGCCCGCCAGAACAAGAAGCACCTCATCACCAGCGCTTTCGAGCACCACGCCATCATGCACAGCATGGCCGCTCTCGAGCGTCTGGGCTTCGAGGTCACTTATATCAAGCCCACCACGGAGGGCTACATCCGTCCGGAGGATGTCGAGGCTGCTATCCGCCCCGACACCGCCCTCATCAGCATCATGATGGCCAACAACGAGATCGGCACCATCCAGCCCATCAAGGAGATCGCTGAGATCGCCCACAAGCACGGCGTCTGGATGCACACCGATGCGGTTCAGGCTGTGGGTGCCATCCCCGTGGACGTCAAGGAGCTGGGCGTGGATATGCTGTCCATGAGCGCTCACAAGTTCAACGGCCCCAAGGGCATGGGCGCTCTGTACTGCCGCAAGGGCATCTGGCCCCAGAACCTCATCGACGGCGGCAGCCAGGAAGCACGTCACCGCGCCGGTACTGAGAATGTCGCCGGCATCGCCGGCATGGGCAAGGCCCTCGAGATGGCGACCGAGCATCTGGAAGAGCGCATGGCCCACGAGAAGGAGCTGCGTGACTACGTCATTGACCGCATCCTGAAGAACATCCCCGAGGCCCGTCTGAACGGCGGCCTTGAGCATCGTCTGCCCGGCAACGCCAACATCAGCTTCCCGGGTCTGGAGGGCGAGACCATCCTGCTCGACCTCGATATGCACGGCATCTGCGCCTCTACCGGCTCTGCCTGCAACTCCGACAGCCTTGACCCCAGCCACGTGCTGCTGAGCATCGGTGTGCCGGAAGAGATCGGCCACGGTTCCATGCGGTTCACCTTTGGCCCGCAGAACACGATGGAAGAAGCGAAATATCTGTGCGATGTGCTGGAGGAAGTCATTCCCCGCCGTCGTGCTATGAGTTGTATGTGGCTGCAGGGCCAGAACACGGCCCGTCACTTCAGCCTGAAGGGAGAAAACTAAAATGGCAGGTATGTATAGCGCAAAGGTCATGGAGCATTTTGCACATCCGCACAACGTGGGTGAGATCCCCGACGCAAACGGCGTGGGTGAAGTCGGCAACCCCAAGTGCGGCGACATCATGCGGATGTACCTCAAGATCGAGAACAACGTCATCGTTGACGTCAAGTTCCTCACCTTCGGCTGCGGCGCTGCGATCGCAACCAGCAGCATGGCCACCGACCTCATCAAGGGCAAGACCATTGACGAGGCTCTGAAGCTGACCAACAAGGCCGTTGTCGAGGCTCTGGAAGGTCTGCCCCCCATCAAGGTCCACTGCTCTGTTCTGGCTGAGCAGGCCGTCAAGGCCGCTCTGTCCGACTACTACCGTCGTCAGGGCATCGACCCGGAACCCATCGTGGGCAAGCTGGAAGAGGACTGCGACCACTGCAGCGGCGAGAGCTGCGGCCGCTAAGGCGCACTCCTGAACCTTAAATAAAAAAAAATAAGGCCCGGCGGATGCTGTAAAGCGTCTGCCGGGCCTTTTTGCACCCTCGGCACAGCCTCTGCATAGGATAGCGCACTGAGGATAGGGGGAGGGGGCCTTACAGTGGAAGGACAGAAATGCTTTGCGGTGGTGGGCGGCGACGCCCGGCAGGCCGCAGCGGCCCGGGCGCTGGCCCGGGCCGGGTACAGTGTGGGCGGGCCGGAGATGATAGCGGTGGCAGATTATATCCTGCTGCCCCTGCCGCTGGACGCGGCACGGACGCCGCTGGCCGAATTGCTGCGGGCCGCAAGGCCCGGTACGCTGGCGCTGGGCGGGATGCTGTCGGTGGAGGCGAAAGCCATCGCCGCCGAGGCCGGGGTAGAGCTGGTAGACTACTTCGCCCGGGAAGAGCTGACCATCCGCAACGCCATCCCCACGGCGGAAGGGTGCATCGGCATCCTGATGAAAGAGCGCAGCCGCACCCTCTGGGGCAGCAGCATTCTGCTGACTGGCTTCGGGCCGGTGGGGCAGGCGCTGGGTGTCCGGCTGGCGGCGCTGGGAGCGCAGGTGACGGCGGCGGCCCGCCGCCCGGCCCAGAGGGCGCTGGCCGAGAGCTTCGGGCTGCGGAGCGTCCCCATCGACCGGCTCGGGCAGATAGCGCCGGCTTTTGATACAGTGGTGAACACGGTGCCTGCGCCGGTGCTCAGCGAGGCAGTGCTGGCCCGGCTGCGGCCGCAGAGCTTTATCGTAGATCTGGCGTCCCGCCCCGGCGGCACCGACTTCGACGCGGCCCGGCGGCTGGGCCACAGAGCCATCCATGCGCTGAGCCTGCCCGCCGCCTGTGCGCCCGAGACGGCAGGCGAGGCAGTGGCCCAGACAGTGTGCGATATGATCGGGCAGAGGGAGGAAGCATCATGATAGAGAAGAAACGACGCTGCGCGGCCTTTGCGGTCTGCGGCAGCTTCTGCACGCTGGAAGCGGCGCTGGATGCGGCCCGTGCGCTGCGGGGGCAGGGGTGGGAGCTTCTGCCGGTGATGAGCTTTGCGGCAGGGCAGGACACCCGCTTTGGCCGGGCCTCCGGCTGGCGGCATCAGCTGGAAGGGCTGACGGGCCGTCCGGTTCTGGATACCCTGCAGGCGGTGGAGCCTCTCGGCCCACGGCATCTGGCCGACGCCCTCGTGATCGCGCCCTGCACGGGGGCCACGCTGGCCCGGCTGGCCGAGGGCCTTTCCGACACGCCGGTGACGCTGGCGGCGAAGAGTCTGCTCCGGGTGGGCTGTCCCGTCGTCATCGCTGTCTCGACGAACGACGGGCTGGGCGCTTCCGGGGAGAACATCGCCCGGCTCTACCAGCGCAAGCACTATTATTTTGTGCCTTACGGGCAGGATGACCCTAACACCAAGCCCCAGAGCCTCAAGGCACGGTTCGAGCTGCTGCCCCAGACGCTGGAAGCGGCGCTGGAAGGGCGGCAATTACAGCCGGTGCTGCAATGTCCGTGTGGATGAAAGGTGTCTTTTCAGGCAGGGGAAAGTGTGGTATACTAAGTTTATCTATGAAGATTTGTGGAGAATTGATAGAATGAAAAAATACATCGCTGCACTTCTTACAGCGTTGCTCCTGCTCTGCACGGCGCTGTCTGCCGGGGCGGTGGGTCCGGCTCTGACCACGACGGAGGCTTACTGCATCATTGATGCAGACACCGGCCTCGTGCTGGCACAGCAGAATATGAACGAAGAACTGCACCCGGCGTCCATCACCAAGGTGATGACGCTGGGCCTTGCCTGCCAGAAGGCGCAGGGAAACTGGGACGGCGTGAAGCTCACAGTCTCCCACGAGGACGTCTACTCCCTCGCAGGCACTGATTCCAGCCACATCGCCCTGCGGGAGGGGGAGGAAGTCCCCCTGCAGGATGCTCTTTACGGAACCATGATCGCCAGTGCCAACGACGGCGCGAATCTGCTGGCCGAATACTTCGGCGGCGGCACCATCGAGGGCGGCGTGTCCGCGATGAATGCCCAAGTGCAGGCGCTGGGCCTCGAGCACACCCACTTCGCCAACCCCCACGGCATCAGCGGCAATGACCACTACACCAGCTGCTACGACATGGCTCAAATTCTGCGATGGGCGCTGACCCAGCCGGGCTTTGAGACCATTTTCACCCGGCTTGAGATGTACACCATGGCGCCCACGAATGTCCAGCCGGTGACCCGCTATTTCTCCCAGCAGGATAAAATGCGGCTGAGCTACAGCCGGTATTACATCCCGGCCATCCGCGGCTCCAAGATAGGCTACACCAACATCGCCCGCTACAGCTACGTCTGCCTCGCGGAACAGAACGGCGTCCGCCTCATCTGCGTGACCATGCAGAGCGAGATGAAGACCGATAAGTACAACGACGTCCGCACCCTGCTGGACTACGCTTTCGCACGCTATACCGGCTACACCGACCTGCCCTCCCAGGGCCTGACCGGAGAGGTGGAAGTCGTGGGCGGCGGCGGAACGCTGGGCAAGGTGACCGTCACCGACCCCGGCGTCCGGTTGCTGCTGGCCGACGGCGTGACGGCGGGGGACGTCTCGGTGTCGCTGGAGCTGCCCGAACGATACGTTCTGGGTACTTCGCCGGAAGTGTACGCAGTGTATACCGTCAATGGCGGCGATAAGCAGGAATCGACGAGTGTCCGGGTCCCGGCGGTACTCACCGGGCTGGATGCGCTGCTGGAAGCGAACGCGGGCAGAGAGCTGGACACGGCCTCTGACGTTAAGCCTGCCAGGACGGCGGGAATGCTCATCGCCATCTCGCTGGCCTGCACTGTAGCTGCTGCCGGTGCCACGCTGTGCGTGATGCGGGTGATGCGCCTCCGGAAAACCAAAAAGCAAAAGCCCTCGCAACATTAAAAATCGCGAAAAAGCTGCAAAAGGCTTTTCCATATACAACAAAATAACAAAAAACGATAAAACAAAACAGAGAGGAAAATAATTATGGGCAAATTTACCTTTACGCAGACTGAGATCCCCGGTGTCGTCGTCATTGAGCCGCAGGTGTTCGGCGATGATCGCGGCTATTTCATGGAGACTTACCAGAAAGACCAGTTTGCCGAGGCTGGAATCGACAAAGAATTCGTGCAGGACAACCAGAGCCGCTCCACCCGCGGCGTGCTGCGCGGCCTCCACTTCCAGAAGAACCACACCCAGGGCAAGCTGGTGCGTGTGACCAGGGGCGAAGTCTTTGACGTCGCTGTGGACTGCCGCCCCAACAGCGCCACCTTCGGCAAGTGGGTGGGCGTGACCCTCTCCGAGGAGAACAAGAAGATGTTCTATATCCCGGAGGGCTTTGCCCACGGCTTCCTCGTGCTGAGCGATGTGGCCGAGTTCTGCTACAAGTGTACCGATGTCTACGACCCCACCAGCGAGGGCGGCATCCCCTACGACGACCCCACCGTCAACGTCCAGTGGCCCGACTGCGGCTGCGAGCACAAGACCAGCGCCAAGGACAAGCTCCATGAGCCCTTTGCCGCCCAGAAGTTCGAGTATTTTGAAAAGTGGTGATCGCCTGTGAAAAAACTCAAGGCAATGTTCAACGGCCTGTGGTGCTACCGCTATCTGCTGTGGAACCTCGTCAGCCGTGACTTTAAGCTCAAATACCGCCGCAGCGTGCTGGGCGTGGTGTGGAGCGTGCTCAACCCCCTGCTCATGTGTCTGGTGTACTGGGCGGTGTTCAGCAGCCTGATGGATATGCGGGGCAGCGGTATCGACAACTTCCCGGTCTTCCTGATGTGCGGCCAGCTGCTCTTCAACTTCTTCAACGAGGCCACCTCCACCAGCATGAGCAGCGTCCTCGGCGCGGCCTCCCTGCTGAAAAAAGTCTATATCCCGAAATATGTCTTCCCGCTGGAAAAGTGCTGTTTCGCCATGGTCAACTGCGTCTTCAGCTTCGTGGCGCTGGCGCTGGTCATGGTGTTCACCGGCAGCCCCATCCATGTCACGGTGTTTGAGGCCCTCTACCCGCTGGTGACCCTCTTCTTCTTCAGCCTCGGCGTGGGCCTCTTCCTCGCGGCGGCGACGGTGTTCTTCCGGGACATCATGCACATCTGGAGCGTCTTTATCACGGCGCTGCTCTATTTCTCCGCCATCTTCTACGACCCCACCCAGATGACCTTTTCCATCGGCGGCTTCAACATGCAGCAGATCATCAAGCTGAACCCGATGTACTGGTATATCACGGGCTTCCGCCGCACCCTGATGTGGGGCATCCCGCTGGACATCAACATGTTCCTCGTCTGCGGCCTCTGCGCCCTCATCTCGATGCTGGTGGGCGTCCAGATGTTCCGCAAGACACAGGACCGCTTCGTGCTGCATATATAAGAAGGAGGAGAGAACGATGGAACCTATCATCAAAGTGGACAATGTGTCCATGTGCTTCAACCTCTCCACCGAAAAGCACGAGAGCCTGAAGGAATACCTCCTTGCCATGGTGCAGGGACGCTTGCAGTACGACGAGTTCTACGCCCTCAGGGACGTGAGCCTCGACATCATGCCCGGCGATTTTTACGGCCTTGTGGGCCTGAACGGCTCGGGCAAATCCACCCTGCTCAAGACCATTGCGGGCGTGTACAAGCCCAGCAAGGGCAAAGTGACCGTCAACGGCACCATCGCCCCCCTCATCGAGCTGGGTGCGGGCTTCGACATGGACTTGACCGCCCGGGAGAACATCTACCTCAACGGTACGGTCCTGGGCTTCTCGCCCAAGTATCTGGACGAGAAGTTCGACGAGATCGTGGAGTTCAGCGAGCTGCAGAACTTCCTCGATGTGCCGCTGAAAAACTACTCCTCCGGCATGGTGGCCCGTATCGGCTTTGCCATTGCCACCATCACCAAGCCTGACATCCTCATCGCCGACGAGGTGCTGGCGGTGGGCGACTTCCTCTTCCAGCAGAAGTGCGAAAAGCGGATGAAAGAGCTGATGGCCGGCGGAACCACGGTGATCCTAGTGTCCCACTCCATCGAGCAGATCGAGCGTATGTGCAGCAAGGTGGCATGGCTGAGCCACGGCCACCTCAAGATGAACGGCGACACCGAGACTGTCTGCAACGCCTACAAGGCTGTGCAGCGGGGCGAGGCATAAGGACTGGATATGAATGTACGACTCAAACGCGCCAAAGAGCTGATGGGCTATGCCGTCCAGCTCACGAAAGACGAGGGCCTGCCCACGATGGTAAAGCGGGGCGCGGGCTTTGTCCGCCGCCGTTTCTTCGGCAAGCGGGCGCGCTATCTGCCCGGCAAAAAGGTGCTGGAAGTTCAGGCCGCCGAAATGGTCGGCAAGACGGCTGAGAACTGCGGCCTGCCCACTATCTCCATTCTGACCCCGCTGTATAATACGCCCGAAAATTACCTGCGGGAATTTCTGGGCTCCTTTGTGAACCAGACCGCCCCCAATGGTCAGCTCTGCCTCGCGGACGCTTCCGACGACGCCCACCCCGAGGTGGAGCGTGTCGTAAGGGAATATCAGCAGAAAAATCAACGAATCGTATACAAAAAGGTCGAAAATAAGGGCATCGCTGCCAACACCAACGCCGCCGAGACGCTGGCGACGGGCGAATATCTCGCCCTCGCCGACCACGACGATGTGCTGGCCCCCCACGCCATGTACGCGATGGGTAAGGCTGTCTTGCAGCTCCGCGAAAAGGGTGAGCCGGATGGTTTCCTCTATAGTGACGAGGCGCTCTTCACCAAGGACATCAAAAAGCCGATGGTGGGACACTTCAAGCCCGATTATGCCCCGGATTATCTGCTCTGCTGCAACTACATCTGTCATCTGGCAGTCTTCAAGCGGGCGCTGTATGAGCAGCTGGGCGGCGAACGCCCCGAGTGCGACGGCAGTCAGGACCACGACCTCTTCCTCCGGCTCATCGAACAGACCGGCGGTGCGGCTCATCTGCCACAGGTGCTCTACTACTGGCGGGTCCATGCCGGTTCGACCTCGGGCGGCACCGATGCCAAGCCCTATGTCGCGGCAGCTGCCAAAAAGGCGCTGACGGACCATCTGAGCCGCACCGGGCGCACCGGCACGGTGGAGGATGGGCTTTTCCCCAGCACCTACCGGGTCAAGTGGGACATCGAGGGCGACCCAAAGGTGAGCATCCTCATCCCCAACAAAGACCACACCGATGACCTCGAGAAGTGCCTGTACAGCATCTGGTCAAAGACCGAGTGGGATAACTTCGAGGTCATCGTCATCGAGAACAACTCCACCGACCCGGCCACCTTTGCCTATTATAAGGATGCTGAGAAGCGGTACGAGGGCCTGAAAGTGGTCACCTGGCCGGAAAAGGGCTTCAACTTCTCAGCCATCAACAACTTCGGACGGAAGGCGGCGCAGGGCGAGTACCTGCTGCTGCTGAACAACGACGTGGAGGTGCGGAACGGCGACTGGCTCACCGAGCTGCTGCGGCAGTGCGCCCACCCCGGCGGTGCGGCCATCTGCGGCGCGATGCTCTACTATCCCGACGAGACGCTTCAGCATGCGGGCGTCGTCACGGGTCTGGGCGGCTACGCGGGCCACAGCCATAAGTACAAGAAGGCGGGCGGCAGCGGCTATCTGTTCCGCGCCGCTACCGTGCAGGACTTCTCCGCCGTCACGGGTGCCTGCCTGCTGGTCAGGACCAGCGTGTGGGACGAGGTGAAGGGGCTGGACGAGAAGTTTGCCGTGGCCTTCAACGATGTGGACTTCTGCCTCCGGGTGCGGGACAAGGGCTATCGCATCGTGTGGACGCCCTACGCCCAGCTGACCCATTACGAGAGCAAGAGCCGCGGCGGCGACGAGAAAGACCCCGTCAAAGCAGCGCGCTTTGCCGCCGAGCAGCAGCGGCTGTATGACATCCACGGCAAGGCGGATATTCTGGACGACCCCTATTATAACCCCAGCCTGACCCGCGACCGGGAGGATTTCTCGGAGAGCGGCGATTTGCGGAACCTCAAAGAGGGAAAAGTGACAGTGAGGTGGCGAAACGCATGAACATCAAAGGCCATTTTGAGACCATCACCCGGCACAAGCTGCTGGTGATGAAATACTGCTTTGCCTGCGGGCTCTACGAGCAGGGCCTTGCCCATGACCTGAGCAAGTACAGCCCCACCGAGTTCATCCCGGGCTGCATCTACTATCAGGGCGACCACAGCCCCAATGAGGCGGAGCGGGAAGCCAGGGGCTACACCTCGGCATGGCTCCACCACAAGGGCCGCAATAAGCATCACCTCGAATACTGGATAGACTACAGCACCACGAAAGCCGGCCTCACCGGTATGAAGATCCCCCTGCGGTACGTCTGCGAGATGGTCTGCGACCGTGTGGCCGCCAGCCAGATCTATCTGGGCGACAAGTACACCGACGCCTCCCCTTGGGAGTACTATGAGCACAGCAAAGACCACTATCTGCTCCACCCCGAGACGAGAGCGCTGCTGGAAAAGCTGCTCAAGATGGTGCGGGACATCGGGCAGGAGAGGACCTTCGCGTACATGAAGTTCCTGCTGGGCTGCGAAAAGGATTACTAAAAAGACAGAATGCCCCCGGATGCTCTGTATCCGGGGGCATTCTCAGCAGGCGGCACAAGCCGTAAAAGCCAAACATCCCCCAGCCCGGGCGGCACACCGTTCAGGCTGGGGGATGACTGCGTTTCAAAAATGCGAGGCTCAGTCTTCGCTGTTGTCGATCTGGATATAGCGGGGGCCGTGCTTGTCCACAAAGAGCAGCACGCCGGTCAGCGTGACAGCCAGACAGGTCAAAACAGCGAGCATTACTTTCAGAAATTTCATGGTAGACCCTCCTTGACGGCTCAGACCGCACGGCGCGGGATGCGCCTGCGTGTTCGTTTGGTTGTAGTATAACATATTCTTCCCGGAAAGGCAAACGACCGGACTTTGGGAAAAGTTGTGCGATACGAACGAAAAAATGGACGGTTAGCCACAGCTAATCGTTAAAAACAGCTAAGAAATTCAAAGAATTTGCATCATTTTGGCCTTGTTGTCGTTGACTTCCCACCGCAAAATGATACAATAAACATGTTAAGCAGCAACTGTCCCTGTACCAGTGCGCCTGCATGGGCGTGGGGACAGCAATTCAAGCAGAATGGGGGATTTAATTCCATGTTGAACAAGCTGAAACGTGCGGCGCTTGGCGCGCATACGCCGCATGACAAGGCAACTGCTGCAAGCAAACCGGTCCCGATGCCTCTGCCCGCGCAGGTACGCATCCTGATGAGTCAGCATATCGGCGCTCCCGCCAAGGCTTTGGTGAAGAAGGGCGACGAGGTGTTCGTCGGTACCAAGATCGGTGAAGCTGGCGGCTTTGTATCTGCAAATATCCACTCCAGCGTCTCGGGCACCGTGGCGGCTGTGGAGCCGTTCCGTCTGTCCAATGGCCGGATGTGCGACTCTGTGGTCATCAAGACCGATGGCAAGCAGACCGTAGACCCTGCCGTGAAGGCACCCGAAGTGACCGATAAGGCCAGCTTCCTCGCCGCCGTGCGTGAGAGCGGTCTGGTGGGTCTGGGCGGCGCAGGCTTCCCGACTGACGTCAAGCTGCAGCCCAAGGACCCCGTGGATACCCTGCTCATCAACGCCTCCGAGTGTGAAGTCTGGCTGACCAGCGACACGCAGGAGATGCTGAACTGCGCAGACGACATCGTCCGCGGCATCGAGGCTGTGCTGAAGTACACCGGCATCCCGAAGTGCGTCATCGGCATCGAGAACAACAAGCCCGAGTGCATCGACCTGCTGTGCCAGAAGACGAAGGACAAGCCCGCCATTGAGGTGAAGCCCCTGCCCAGCGTCTACGGCACCGGCGCAGAGCTCATCCTCATTGAGAAGTGCCTGGGCCGCGAGGTCCCGCACGGCGGCCTGCCCGCCGCTGCCGGCGCCATCGTCATGAACGTGACCAGCGTGTCCAGCCTCGGCAAGTATCTGGCTACCGGTATGCCGGTGGTCAGCCGCGTCATCACCGTGGACGGCGATGCCTGCGAGAAGCCCCAGAACCTCATCGTCCCCGTGGGTACTTCCTACGAGGATGTCCTGAACACTGCCGGCCTCAAGGGCGGCGTCACTCTGGGCAAGGTCGTGGCCGGCGGCGCTATGATGGGTCCCGCTGTGCGTGACCTGAGCTACCCCACCACCAAGACCACTTCCGGTCTTATCATGCTGAGCGAAGCGACCGCACAGCCCCCGCAGGTCAACCCCTGCATCCGCTGCGGCCGCTGCGTCGAGTACTGCCCCATGGGTCTGGAGCCCGTGGAGGTCAACCAGGCTTACGCTGCCCGCGACGTCCAGGAGCTGGGCAAGCTGCACGTTGACTACTGCTTCAACTGCGGCTCCTGCACCTTCGTCTGCCCGGCCAAGCGTCCCTGCACCCAGATGATGGGTCTGGCCAAGGCATTCTATCTCGGTGAAATCAAAAAAGGAGGCAATAAGTAATGGATACGAAGCTTATTGTTTCGGCCTCCCCGCACCTGCGCTCTGAGGAGACGACCGCCGGCCTGATGGCCAACGTGATCGTAGCCCTGACCCCGTGCGTCGTGGCCTCTGCCATTATCTTTGGTCTGCGTGCTCTGCTGGTCACCGCAGTGTCCGTCGTGGCCTGCGTGGCTTTCGAGTGGCTGTACTGCAAGCTGATGAAGAAGGCAAACCCCATCAGCGATCTGTCCGCCGTCGTCACCGGCATCATCCTCGCCATGAACGTGCCTGTGGGTATGCCCATCGGTGAGCTGCTCATCGGCGACTTCGTGGCCATCATCGTGGTCAAGCAGCTGTTCGGCGGCATCGGCATGAACTTCGCGAACCCCGCTCTGGTGGGCCGTATCGTGCTGTTCGTCAGCTTTGCCGGCGCTATGAACAACTGGGTGTTCCCGGATGCAGCGGTCGATCAGCTGTCCTCCGCTACTCCTCTGGCTGTGGCTGACCCCAACAAACTGAGCCTGCTGGACCTCTTCATGGGCGTCCACGGCGGCGTTCTGGGCGAGACCTGCGCTCTGGCCATCGTGCTGGGCCTGATCTACCTCGTGGTCACCAAGACCATCAGCATCGCCATCCCTGCCGCTTACGTTGGCAGCATGTTCGTGTTCTACCTCATCGCCACCCACAGCGTCCACGCTGCACTGGTGGCTGTGCTGAGCGGCGGCCTGCTGTTCGGCGCTGTGTTCATGGCCACCGACTACGTCACCAGCCCCTTCACCCTGAAGGGCAAGCTGGTCTACGGAGTGGCTCTGGGCGTCGTCACCTTCGCTATCCGTTACTGGGGCAGCTACACCGAGGGCGTGTCCTTCGCACTGCTGTTCATGAACCTGTGGGTCCCGTACATCAATGACTTGACCCGCCAGACGCCGTATGGCTATGTCAAACCTGCTAAGAAGGAGGCTGCTGGCAAATGAATAAGTCTACTTGGGAAAGCACGGTAAAGCCGGTAGTCGTGCTGAGCGTCATCGCACTGGTGGTCAGCTTCCTGCTGGCCCTGGTCAACTCCTTTACTGCGCCTATCATCGAAGAAAACCAGAAGGCCGCCACTCTGGCAGCTTATGTGGACGTCATGCCCACTGTTTCTGACGCCAAGACGCTGGAAGAAGTGACCGACTACACCACCGAGAACGTCACCGGCGTCGTCAAGGCCGAGGATGGCAGCATCGCCATCAAGGCCGAGGAGAAGGGCTTCGATGGCGGCATCCTCACCGTCATCATGGGCTACGACACCAACGGCACCGTCACCGGCATCTGGGTGGACGCTTCCACTCAGACCAAGGGCATCGGCTCCAATGTCGCAAACGACACCTTCCTTGCCCAGTTCAACGGCATGGACGGCACCCAGAATATCGCCATCGGTCAGGGCGGTTTTGACGCATACAGCGGCGCGACCATTTCCTCTAAGGCACTGTTCGCCGCCATCAACGACTGCGTCAACTGCTACAACGAGCTGGCATAAAGGAGGTTGGTAAGAAATGGCATCTGAAAACAAGTCCAAGGTAAGCATCCTTACCAACGGCATCATCAAAGAGAACCCCGTTCTGCGTCTGGTCCTGGGCACCTGCTCCTGCCTGGCAGTTACCACGGCAGTCTCCAGCGCACTGGGCATGGGCGCAGCCTTCACCTTCGTGCTGGTCTGCTCCAACATCCTGATCTCGCTGCTGCGCAACGTGATCCCCGCAAAGGTCCATCTGCCCTGCTACATCGTCATCATCGCAGGCTTCGTCACCATCGTCCAGATGGTCATGCACGCCTACATGGACAGCCTGTACACCGCACTGGGCGTCTTCCTGCCCCTGATCGTCGTCAACTGCATCATCCTTGGCCGTGCCGAGATGTTCGCCTGCAAGAACAACGTGGTCGATTCTGCACTGGACGGCGTCGGCATGGGTATCGGCTACACCCTTACCGTCGTGCTGATGGCTACCATCCGCGAGGTGCTGGGCAGCGGCACTTGGCTGGGCTTCCAGGTCCTGCCCGACAGCATCGCCCGCATCAGCATCATGACTCAGGCTCCCGGCGCATTCTTCTGCTACGGCGTCCTGATGGCCGGCTGTGTCTGGCTGGAAGGCAAGCTGGATGCGCGCATCGAGCGCAAGAGCTGCTGCGACATCGACAATCTGAAGAAGGAGGGCTAATAAGATGCTCATCAAACTCGCTGCTATCTTCTTCAGCATGATCCTTGTCAACAACTACGTGCTGGTGAAGTTCTATGGCATCTGCCCGTTCCTGGGCGTTTCCAAGAAGTTTGACTCCGCTGTGGGTATGTCCGGCGCTGTCATCTTCGTCATGTTCATGGCTACGGCCGTGACCTTCCCGCTGCAGATCTTTGTTCTGAACCCCGCCGGTCTGAGCTATCTGCAGACCATCGTGTTCATTCTGGTCATTGCAGTTCTGGTGCAGTTCATCGAGATCTTCCTGAAGAAGTATGTCGTTGCGCTGTACAACTCTCTGGGCGTCTACCTGCCCCTGATCACCACCAACTGCTGCGTTCTGGCTGTCACCATTCTGGTCGTCGATGACTACGGCGCAGACGTCGAGGCTCTGGGCTTCGGCGCTGCCTACATCGAGGCTCTGGTCTGTGCCATCGGCGCAGGCGTCGGCTTCATGCTGGCTATGGTCATGTTCAGCGGCGTGCGCAAGCGCGTGGAGGCCTGTGATCCCCCGGCTCCCTTCAAGGGCCTGCCCATCACTCTGCTGGCCGCAGCGATCACCAGCCTGTCCTTCATGGGCTTTGGCGGCATCGTTGAGAATCTGTTTAACGTGACGCTGTAAAGGAGGAACAGGATTATGAATATCGCATCTGCTGTTATCCTCTGCACCATCGTCGGTGCTGTCGGCGCAATCATTCTGGTCGCCGCTGCCAAGTTCATGGCAGTTGAGGAAGACCCCCGTATCGAAGAAGTTGCCAGCTGTCTGGCCGGCGCAAACTGCGGCGGCTGCGGCTACGCAGGCTGTGCCGACTACGCAAAGGCTGTCGTCATGGACGGCGTGCCTTGCGATAAGTGCGCTCCCGGCGGCCCCAAGGCTGCTGCTGCCATTGCCAAGATCATGGGCGGTGAGGCAAGCGCTGTGGAGAAGAAGGCCGTGGTCCAGTGCCAGGGCAGCTCCGAGCACTGCAAGCCCGCTTACGACTACAAGGGCATCCAGACCTGCGCCGCTGCTGCTACCCTGTACGGCGGCCCCAAGACCTGCTCCTTTGCCTGCATCGGTCTGGGCGACTGCACCAAGGTCTGTAAGTTCGACGCCATCCACATCGTGGACGGTGTTGCCAAGGTGGACAAGGACAAGTGTACCGGCTGTGGTGCCTGCGCCAACATCTGCCCCAAGAAGGTCATCATGATCGACGCCGGCGGCCCCCGCAAGCCTGTCGTTATGTGCTCCAACCAGGATAAGGGCGCTGTCGCCAACAAGCTCTGCACCACCAGCTGCATCGCCTGCGGTATGTGTGAGCGCACCTGTAAGTTCGACGCGATCCATGTCGTTGACGGCGTGGCCCGCGTGGACTACGACAAGTGCAAGGGCTGCGGTATGTGCGCCCAGAAGTGTCCGAAGAAGATCATTCTCTTCCCCCTGAAGGACGATCCGTATCCCCCGAAGCCCGTGGTGAAGCCTGCTGCTCCCGCAGCAAAGCCTGCTGCTGCCGCAGCTCCCGCTGCAAAGCCGGAGGCTAAGGCCGAAGAGGCAAAGCCCGAGACCAAGGCTGAATAAGCGCTGACCTCAAAGAGGGCCGGACAGCTGTCCGGCCCTCTTTTTGCGTAGAAAACCTCTCCGTCATCGCTGCGCGATGCCACCTCCCCTATCGAGGGGAGGCTTTGGCATATCGGAAAAGTCAGCCTCTTCGCCAGAGGCTCCCCTACTAGGGGCAACGGCGACGACCGCCGCCAGCGGCGGAAACAGGGAGGAGCTGTTGGGGCAGCGGCCAGCAAGATGCAAGCGACAGCGAAGCAGACGCTGGGTGCCGCAACCCGGCCTTGTCTGCGAAGCAGACTGAGAGGTTGGACGAAGGAGAATCTGCCCCACGGCAAAGCCGCGATTGAGAGGTTGAAACTCCGGCAGCAGAAAGCTATAATGGGATAGGATACAACGCGCTTATGGCAAGGTGCGGACGGAAAAGGAAAAACGGAAAGAGGAATCATATGGAACAAAAGAACACCCGCCTGCGGAACGTGGGCTTCATCACCTTCTTTTTCAGCGGCATCTGCGCCATTTCCAGCGGCGTGGTGGTCAGCCTATTGCAGGAGCAGTATGGCTTCGCCTACGGCATGACCGGAACCCTGCTGTCTCTCATGAGCATCGGCAACCTGCTGGCAGGCTTTCTCATCGCCATGCTGCCCGGCAAGCTGGGCATGAAGCCCAGCATCCTGCTGCTGACCATCGGCTATGCGCTGGGCTACGCCATGATGGGCCTCAGCGGCGCGGTGGCTGTGCTGGCGCTGGGCTTCTTCCTCGTGGGCATCGCCAAGGGCAGTGTCATCAACACCTGCACCATCCTCGTCAGCGACAACTCCGCTGACCGCACCCGGGGCATGAACCTGATGCACAGCTGCTATGCCTGCGGCGCACTGCTCTGCCCCTTTTTCATCGCGGCGGCAGGCAGGGTGAGCGGCTCCTTCGCCGTGCTGGTGCTGGCTGTGCTGGGTCTGCTGCTCTGGCTGGTGTATATGGGGACTCCCTTTGCGGGCAAGAGCGCGGGCAAGAAGGAAGTCACCGATTGGAGCTTCCTCAAATCCACCCGCTTCTGGCTGTTGACCGGCCTGCTCTTCTGCCAGAACGCCGCTGAGCAGAGCGTCACCGGCTGGATGGTCACTTACTTCAAGGGCAGCGGCATCATCGCAGGCGCACTGGCGGCCTATACCGTCACCGTCATGTGGGGCGCGACCCTCGTGGCACGTCTGCTCATCGCCTTCGTGTTCCCCTTCAAGCAGCCCCGCAAGGCTATGGTGGTCATGGGCGTGAGCTGCACCATCTTCTACATCCTGCTGGTGCAGGCCCGCAGTCAGGGCGCGGCCATCGCGCTGCTGTTCGCCTTTGCCTTTGCGATGGCGGGCATGAACCCCACCGCTGTGGCCAGCGCAGGCCGTATGACCAGCGTGACCAGCATGGGCATCATGCTGCCGGTGGCGGCCAGCGGCGCGATCCTGATGCCCTGGGTCATCGGCGTCGTGGCCGAAAGCGCCGGTCTTGCCGCCGGTATGATGACCAACATCGTTCCCTGCGTGGGTCTGGTCATCTTTGCGGTGCTTGTGGCAAAGCTTCCGGAGGAATAAAGAGTAAACAAAAGGCCGCTGCATTCGCA
>NZ_JBBNIH010000149.1:0-23383 GCF_040094125.1 Faecalibacterium longum | reverse complement strand
AGTTGCCCCGATTAGAACCTGAATCTAACGCGTCTGCCAATTCCGCCATATCCGCATATTCTGTTTTGTTCGCTGCCATTCGGCTCGGAACGATAGTTATTATACCACGGAAAGCGGGAAAGTCAAGCGTTTTTTCAAAAAAGTTTTTGCATTCTTTTCCGCATATTTTATCTTGCGTCCCTGCGCGCAAAAACACAGGCATCTGCCCCGGTGATGCCTACTGCCGGGGCAGATGTCTGCCAGACCACGCTTCTTATTTTGCAGTTTTTCCTGAATTTTCTCAGATGCCCCAGAACAGCCAGAGGCTCCCCGCCCCCACGAGGACCGCTGCCAACGTGAACGGCACACCGATGCGCAGGAAGTCCCGGGTACGAACAGTCTCACCGTTCTTGCGGAGAATACCGATGGCCGCGATGTTGGCTGACGCGCCGATGGGGGTCAGGTTGCCGCCCAGCGTCGCGCCGGTAAGCAGACCGAAGTAGAACAGCTCCGGCTCAATGCCCGCGCCGCCGTTCATGAGGGCGGCGACGCCCTGCACCACCGGCAGCATAGCCGCCACATAGGGGATGTTGTCGATGAAGGCCGACAGCCCCACCGACGCAGCCACCAGCAGCAGATAAAGATGCAGCGGCTCGTCTCCGGCTGCGGAGTGGAACAGCTGCGCCGCCGCGTCGATGACTCCCGCCCTGCTCACTCCTTCCAGCAGAATAAAGAGGCTGAAGAGCAGCAGCAGGGTGTCATAGTCCAGCGCCCGGAACGTCTCGGCCAGCGGCTTCAGGGAGCGGCTGCGCCAGCAGGCGCGGGCGGCACCGAAGAGGCACAGCCCCATGCAGACGAGCCCGCTGCGCAAGGTATAGAGCAGATGCAGCACGCCGCCAGAAGGCTCAGGCAGGAAGGACGCCGCGATGAGCAAACCTACCGTCAGCAGGAGAAGCGCCGTGGGGACGTCGTCCTCCACCTCCGTTTCCACCGTGACATGGACGGGCTGGCGCTGGTCCCGGAACAGCCAGAACAGCACCCCCAGCGAGGCCAGCGCTCCCAGTTCCACGCTCCAAAAGATGCCGGGCCGACCCTCCATCCAGAAGAAATCGAAGAAATTCATCCCCGCAAAGCCGCCCAGCAGGATGCTCGTGGTGTCCCCCACCAGCGTTGCCGCGCCCTGTAAATTGGACGACACCGCAATGGCGATGAGCACCGGCACCGGCGACAGTTTCAGCCGCCGGGCGATGGCAAGCCCTACCGGAGCCACCATCAGCACGGTGGCCACATTGTCCACAAAGGCACTGATGAACCCCGCCAGCAAAGCCAGCACCGACACAGCCCACCGGACATCCGGCACATGGGCAATGAGCTCTTCGGCCAGCCGGGCGGGCATCTTGCTCTGGATAAAAAGAAAGACCGTACCCATCATTCCCGCCATCATCAGCAGGACATTGAAGTCTACGGCCCGGGCGGCGTCCGCCAGCGTGAAATCATACACGCCCAGCTTTCCCAGCAGCAGGAACGCCCCGGCCCCGCCCAGCGCGACCCAGGGGCGGTACTGCTGCACCGCCAGCATCAAAATATAAAACAGGACAAACAGGCTCAGCGCCAGTGTCATTTCGTCTCCTCCGCAGGTTCCAGAGGCTTTGCGTCTTCTTCTATCATCCGATAGCCGACGCCAAGCTCGTTGAGGATATAAGTATTGCTGCCCGGGCGGCTGCCCAGCTTTTTGCGGATATTGGCCATATTCACCTGCAGCTTCTTGGTGCTGCTGGCGTCCGTGTCGCCCCAGATGGCCCGGACGATGGCCGCATAGGTCATCACGCGCCCGGCGTGCTCGGACAGGAAAGCCACGATGTTGTATTCCGTCTGGGTCAGGCGCACCTCCTGCCCGTCCACGAACACCTTGCGGCGCTCGTAGTTGATGGTGAGGCCCTGTGCGCTGAACACCCCGCCGGGCAGACTCCCGCCGCCATAGCGGTTCACCCGCAGCGCAGCCCGCACCCGGGCCAGCAGCTCACCGGTGCCGAAGGGCTTGGTGATATAGTCGTTGGCACCGAGGTCGAGGGCCTCGATCTTATCCTGCTCGGTGGTGCGTGCCGACAGGACGATGATGGGAGTCAGATACTTCTGCCGAATGGAGCGGATCGCGTCCAGACCGTCCCGGTCGGGCAGGCCGAGGTCCAGGATGACGAGGTCCGGGTTATAGGAGATGAACATGGTCATGCCCATCACGCAGGTCTGGGCTACCAGCGCCTGATAGCCGTTGGTCTCCAGCAGGGTCTGGATGAAGCTGCAGATGTTCGCCTCATCCTCGATGATAAGTACCTTGAATTTATTATTGCTCATCCTCTGTTTCCTCCGTATCCACTTCTTCGGTCTCCAGCCAGAACCGGATGGTCGTACCCTCGCCGGGCGTGCTCTCGGCCTTTATCTCGCCGCCGTGGGCTTTGATGATGGCCGCGCATACCGACAGCCCGATGCCCATGCCGTGCTTGCCGCCCGACGAGGTATCCTGCGTCAGGGTCGTGCCGGTGAAGAGGGTCTTGAGCCGCTCTTTCGGGATGCCGCAGCCGTTGTCAATGACTTCAAACACTGCCCGCTGCCCCAGCGTGAACACCCGCAGCGTCAGGCAGGTCATCCCCTTGGCGTGGAGCACCGCGTTTTCCAAAAGGTTCGTCAGCACCTGCTGGATGAGCATGGAGTCCATCGGGATAACGATGAAGTCATCCGGAAGCTTTACTTCCACCGGTACGCCGGGGTGGAGCTTCTGGAACCGCACCAGCACCGTATCCACCAGCTCTTCCAGCACGGTGGGCGTCTTCTGGATGGCGACGCCGTCGGCGTCGATGCGGGTGACGGAGAGCAGATTCTCCACCATCCGGTTGAGCCACTGGGCGTCGGCACAGGCCTCGGAAAGGAGCTTTATCTTCTGCTCCCGGCCCAGCGAGTCGTAGTTGTCGATGACCGTAGAGCAGGCCCCGTAGATGGACGTCAGCGGAGTGCGCAGGTCGTGGGAGACAGCCCGCAGGAGGTTGGCCCGCATCTTCTCTGTCTCGCTCTCCATCCGCAGCTGCTCCTGCTTTTTGATGCGGGTGGTCAGGGTACTCGTCATAAAGGAGACCACCAGCATCACCACGCCGGAAAAGATGTTCTCCGGGATGGTGAAGTTGAAGGCAAAGTAGGGCGTGCGGAACGCGAAGTTGACCGCCAGCACGCTGATGACAGAACCGGCCACGCCCCACCAGTAGCCGTCGGTGTACATGGAAACAAAAAACACCGCCAGCAGGAACACCATCGAGGCCACACCGTCGATGCGGCCGCTGATGAACTGGATGAGCGTCACACAGGCGAACGCCCCGATGAGCGCCGCCAAAAGTACCCAGACGTCCTTTTTCCGGAGCATCTGCTTCATTTGCTGTCCCTCCCGATCTATATTCGGTTATACTGTAAAAGTATACCACAAATAAATTAAAGATACAGCAAAGGGTGGACATTTTTCCGTGGTTCCAAAGGGTTGACAAAAGTGCGTTTCTGGCTCACAATAGAATCATCTTCTTTATCGTAATAAAGGAAAGGGAAAGAATATGCTGTATTTTGAGAACGACTACTGCGAGGGTGCGCATCCCGCCATCCTGCAGAAGCTGACGGAAACGAACTTCGAGAAGGTGTCCGGCTACGGCACCGACCCCTACTGCGCCAGCGCAAAAGAGAAGATACGCGCCGCCTGCGCCTGCCCCGAGGCAGACGTCTTCTTCATCTCCGGCGGCACCCAGGCCAACTCCATCGTCATCGCCTCCATGCTCCGCCGCTGGGAGGGCGTCATCGCCGCCGCCACCGGCCATGTGGCCGGTCATGAGGCGGGTGCCATCGAGTTCACCGGCCACAAGGTCATCGGCCTGCCCCAGAAGAACGGCAAGCTGGATGCCGCCACGGTGGAGGATTTCTGCAAGACCTTCTACGCCGACTCGAACCACGACCACATGGTCTTCCCCGGCATGGTGTATATCTCCCACCCCACCGAGTACGGCACCCTGTACAGCAAGGCTGAGCTCGAGGCCCTGTCCGCCGTCTGCCACACCTACCATATGCCCCTCTTCGTGGACGGCGCACGTCTGGGTTATGCGCTGGTGAGCGAAGGCACCGATGTGACCCTGGCCGACCTCGCCAGGCTCACCGACGTCTTTTACATCGGCGGCACCAAGGTGGGCGCACTCTGCGGCGAGGCCGTGGTTTTCCCCCACGGCGCACCGGCCCACTTCATGACCATGGTCAAGCAGCAGGGCGCTCTGCTGGCCAAGGGCCGCCTGATGGGCATCCAGTTCGACGTTCTCTTCACCGACGACCTCTACACCCGCATCAGCCGCAATGCCATCGAGACGGCCAACGCCCTCAAGAAGGGCCTCGCCGCCAAGGGCTACCGCTTCTTTATGGACTCCCCCACCAACCAGCTCTTCGTCGTGCTGGAAAACACCCAGCTGGCCGCGCTGGAAGGCAAGGCAAAGTTCGGCTTCTGGGAGAAGTTCGACGACAGCCACACCGTCGTCCGCATCGCCACCAGCTGGGCCACTAAGATGGAAGAGATCGAGCAGCTCATCGCTCTGATGTAACTGCCAAAACTTTTCCCTCCATTTTATGCGAAACGCCGGTTGCTTTTGGGGCGTCAGTATGCTATCTTTGAAAGAAACATGAGTGGAAGGAAGGTTTTCTCTATGGGCTTTTTGGACAGGCTCTTCGGCGGCAGGGCAAAGACTGCGGAAGAGACGCGGTTCTCCGGTGAAAAGATGGTCGTCAAAGCCCCCATGGACGGCATCGTTCTCCCGCTGGAACAGCTCCCGGACGAGACGTTCGCCGCAGCCATCCTCGGCCCGGGCTGCGGCATCGAACCCACCGGCGGCACGGTCTACGCTCCCTTCGACGGGAAGGTCACTTCCATCGTCCCCACCCTCCACGCTATGGGGCTGGAAAGCACCGAGGGCATCGAGCTGCTCATCCACATCGGGATGGACACCATCGCCCTGCGGGGCAGCAGCTTCACCCCGCTGGTCAGGGAAGGACAGGCCGTCAAAGCCGGAACGCCCCTGCTGAACGTGGACCTCGACGCCATCCGCGCCGCCGGGCTCTCCACCGAGAGCGCCGTCATCGTGACCAACGCCGACGACCTGCCAAAGCTCCATATCATCGCGGGCGGCATCGTCTCCACCGGCACGCCGCTGTTCAAATTCGAGTAAGATACAAAAAAGACATCTGCCGCCGGCAGATGTCTTTTTCGTTATGCTCATGCTTTTTCGGGCTTATACTGCAGAACCCGCTCGGAGACGAGGCCGTTGAAGAACTGGATGAAGGGTCCGAGGCAGAACGCGCAGATGAGGGTGCCCAGACCCACGAGACCGCCCAGGAGCCAGCAGAGCAGGGCGCAGAAGGCGTCGGTGAAGACGCGGCATCCGAAGTACTGGAAGTGCGTGTAGTCCCGCAGACCCAGCGAGAGGTAATCGTAGGGCGCGATGCCGAGGTCAGCCGTCTGGTAGAGGGACGCGCCCAGCGCCGTCACAAGGACGGCCAGCACCACCCACACCAGCTGTTCCGGCAGGGACGCTGCCGGGCCGAAGGCCGCGGCAATGGGGTCGTAGAAGAAGGTTATGATGAACCCCATGCCGATGCCGTTGACGAAGGTGCCAAGGCCGATGTACTTGCGCCCGAACCAGAATTCCAGCGCAAAGAAGAGGATGTTGGTGGCGACGTTCTGCACGCCCAGCGAGATGCCCAGCAGCTCGGCGAGGCGCATATTCAGCGCGCTGATGGAGTCGTTGCCAAGATGGGACTGCTTGAAGAGGGCGATGCCCAGACCAATAATGACAATACCCACCACCATACCCACGATGCGGCGGGTGGTCGGCTTTTGGGTGGTCGAAATGCTCATGAAACGGCCTCCTGATTTATTTTTCTCTATTATAACGCTGCAGGAGGGTCGGCGCAATCAATATTGCACAATTATCTGTTCCATTGTGGAAAACTCATTGTCTCAAGTCTTCTTCCAGCCGGGCCTTGTCCAGCCCCTCGCCGATGACGATGAGCACCTGCTGTCCCTGCGGGATGGGGGCTGCCGTCAGACCGGCGGCGGCAGCATTCAGCTCATACCACTGGCCATCATCCTCCACGAAGCCTTTCACACGGAGGACATTTCCGCAGGCTGGGTCGGTGAAGAGGGACGGGATGTTCTTTTCCAGCTGAGCACGGGGCAGACCCAGCTCGAGGAAGTAGGCCGAGGTGAAAGCATCATGCGCGTCGAAGTGGAGCTTTTCGCAGCTGGCCTGCCGGCAGCCGCACTTTGCGATGCGGGCCATATCGTCGCCGGTCAAATCGGCCCAGTCCTTTGCAATGATCTCCTCCGGGCCGAACTTCCGGGAGCACTTGCAGGCTTCCAGCGCACAGGCCAGATGGGCTTCTGCCCCCTGCTTCTGCGCGTCAGAGGCCAGCTGACAGCGGCTCAGGAGGACACTGCCCGCCCATGCACTCTCGGAAGCGAGGATATATTCTGCCTGCGGGGAAAGTTCTTCCGGCAGAAGAGCATCCACGATGGCGATGACATTGCCCAGCTGATACCAGCGGTCCAGAGGCTCGTCCCGCAGCACGTCGAAGAACTCGTCCACGTCAAAGATGCCGCTGGGCTCCACGATGACCCGCTCAAAGCCCCGCATGGCCATGGAGATGAGCTTTGTCCGCATCCGGCGCTGGTGGGTGTCGCAGTCGCAGCCGCCGCTGATGGTCTCCAGCTCCACGCCCTGCGCCTCGAGGTCCTGCAGGAGCATGGCGTCCACGTTCACCGCGCCGAAGTCGTTTTCCAGCACACAGACTTTGACGCCCTGCCCGGCCCACCATGCCGCGTATCTGCGCAGGAAGGTGGTCTTCCCTGCCCCGAGAAATCCTGTGATAAGGTCTACCTGAACCATTGTCCTGTCCTCCTGTTGTATCAGCTTTTTCAGCGTTAGTATAAACTGACAGCCGTCGATTGTCAAACACAGGAAACGGCCCTTTCCCGGTCTGGGAAAGGGCCGTTCCGCCGCAATGCTGGGAGTTCCTTACAGGAATTCGACGCTGCCGTCCTCGATGTGGTACATCGCACCGACGACCCGCAGGCCCGTTTCCTCCTCGATGTTATGGATGCACAGGCTCTTTTCGATCTCCTGCACACTGTGCCGGACATTGAGACAGCTGGCCTTGTAGGGGTCCGTTTCATCCCCGATGGCCTTCTTTATCTCGTCTGTGATGTAGCGGATATAGCCGGAGGACTCGTGGTTGATGGCGGCATCCACTGCACCGCAGTGGGTGTGGCCCAGCACCACCACCAGCCGACAGCCCAGATGGCCGGCCGCGTACTCGATGCTGCCCAGCTGGTGGTCGTCGATGACGTTGCCCGCCAGCCGGATGACGAACAGCTCACCGATGCCCGCCGAGAAGATGTTCTCCGGGATGACCCGGGAATCCGAACAGGTGACGATGATGGCGTAGGGCGACTGGCCCTTCGCCCAGGTGGACATCCGGATACGGCGGGAAATATCGCCGCTCCCGTTTTCCGCGTTCAGATATTTCAGATTGCCCGCCGCCAGCTTGTAGATGGCATCGGCCGCGGTGCAGACTGGGGTCTCACGCATTGCAGCAGCCTCCTTGGAAAAAAGTGGTAAAAAGTATCCTGCAAAAATGCCCGACCGTCCAACGAAGGGCAGCCGGGCGGGAGCTCAGTTTATCAGAAGTGGATGACGCCGAGGATCAGACCAGCGACGAGGCAGACGATGGAAACACCCCACTGCCAGCCGAAGCAGTACTTGATGTGGTCCTTGATCTCGACACCGGCCAGACCGATGCCCAGATAGGTAGCGGGAGCCACCGGGCTGATGAAGGTAGCGCAGTTGCGGCAGACGACCATTGCGATGGCGATGTGAGCCGGGTTGACGCCGAACTGGTTGCCAACGCTGACCAGAACGGGCAGCAGGCCGTAGAAGTAGGAGTCGGTATCGAACAGCAGAGCCAGAGGCACACTCAGGATGCCGATGATGATGGGCAGGAAACGGCCCAGAGAGGTCGGGATGAAGCTTGCCATGACGACTGCCATCTTCTCCATGATGCCGCTCTTGCTCAGGACACCGAGGAAGACACCGGCGCACAGGATGGTGGAAGCCATGCTCAGGCCAGCGGAAGCGTGGCTCTTGATGATGGAGCTGTGCAGCTTCTTGCCGCGGTAGTTGACCAGAATGCCCAGAGCGCAGCCGACCATGAAGACGTAGTAAGAGGGGAAGATGTCCAGAACCAGCACGATGATGACGGCCAGAGTCAGGATGACGTTGAAGATGAAGTTCTGGGGACGAGCCAGAGCCTCATCCTTCTTGCCGTCGTCGGAGTCGTCGTACTTGCCGGCGTCCTCAGCAACGATGGCATCGCCGAGCTTTGCGATGCGCTTCTTCTCCTGCAGGCCCCAGAAGATGGCGGTGCCGACAGCCAGCACCAGGCCGACGATCTGCATGGGCATGAGCTGGAACCACAGGTCGTTGGGTTCCATCTCGATGACGCTTGCAGCGCGCATGGTGGGGCCGCCCCAGGGCATTAGGTTCATGACGCCCATTGCGGTGACGCAGATGAGCAGCAGGGTCTCACGGCGCATGTGCAGGCGCTTGTAGACGGGCAGCATGGCGGGGATGGTGATGAGGAAGGTGGAAGCGCCGCCGCCGTCCAGATGGCCGATGATGGCGATGAGGCAGGTCATCAGAGCAACGCCGACGACGTTGTTGCCGACCTTCTTCATCAGCGCACCGATGATCTTGTCGAACATGCCTGCATCGGTCATGACGCCGAAGAACAGGACGGAGAAGATGAACAGGACAGCCGTACCGTGGACGCCCTTGACGCCCTCCTTGATAAAGCCAGCCATTTCATCCAGGGTGAAAGCACCGGTAGCCACCAGAATGGCTGCGGTGATGGTCGAGACGCTGACGAATGCCAGTGCAGGGACCGTGACATTGCGCAGCAGCAGGACGATGACCGCAATCACCGTTGCAAAGCCGAGCAGAGCGAGGATCGTATCACTCATGGGTTTGTACTTCCTTTCCTTTTTTCATTTGCCGGGGATGCATTCCGTTTTATCCTCCGGAATCATTCCCGTTCGTTATGGTTCCAGTATACAGACTCAAACTTACAGCCCAAAGCCCTTCTCGTTACGGTTTGTTAAGAAATTCCTTAATATCCTGTAAGATTGTGTATGGAAGGTTGGATACAATAGAGTGCAACACAAAAGGCGTCCTTTCGGACGCCTTTTGCGTTGTTTATTCTTTCCGGCTGTTCCGTATCTGGGCCAGCAGCGTAGACGCCGACACCGGTTTTACCACATAGCCGTCGATGACGCCGTGGCTGCGGGCGTCCACGATCTCCCTTGTGGGGGCATTGGTCATCACGATGCGGGTCATGCCCGGGTAGCGGCCCCGGATTGCCATGCAGAAATCCACGCCGCTGCTGCTCATCAGGCTCTCGTCGATGGCAAGGACGTCGAAGGGCTGCTGCTCCAGCAGCTGGCGCAGCTCGCCCCGGCGGGAGCAGGTGGACACGCTCAGGCCCAGCGCACTGAGGTCTTTGTCCAGCAGGTCGAGGACCTTGTTGTTGTCGTCCGCCGCAAGAATGCGCAGCTTGCTGTCCACGCCCCACTGCAGCTGTTCGCGCTCCTGCTGCTGTTCCAGCACTGGCAGATAGACATAGAAGGTCGTGCCTCTGCCGATGGTGCTCTCCGCCCGGATACGGCCCCGGTGGGTGCGGATGATCTGGTCAGCCAGGGCAAGGCCGAGGCCGGTGCCTTCGCCGGTCTTCTTTGTGGTGAAGAAGGGCTCGAAGATGTGCTGCATCGTCTCCTTGTCCATGCCGCAGCCGGTGTCGGTGACGCTCAGGCAGACGTAGCTCGACCATTCCTCGGAAATCTTCTCTTCCGGGAAGAGCGCCGCCAGCTCACTGCGCGGCACGACACTGCCCCGGATGGTCAGCTTTCCGCCCTCGGTGCCGATGGCGTGGATGGCGTTGATGCTGATGTTCAGCAGCACCTGCTGCAGCTGGGTCGCATTGCCCAGAACGCATTCGCCGCTGAGCTCATTTTCTTCCTTCAGCTCCACGTTCTTCGGGCAGTTCGTCTCCACCAGCTTCCGGGTTCGATGGAGCAGTCCCTCCACCGACACGGCGTCGTAGACCGTCTCCACGTTTTTCCGGTTCATGGAGGAAATTTGTTTCACGACCTCCTGTGCCTTCTGCGCTGCCTCGCTGATCTCCATCGCGTTGTCATAGATCTCGCTGCCCGGGTCGGCGTCGGCCATAATGAGGTCGGCATAGCCGGTGATGGGGGTCAGGAAGTTATTGAACTCATGGGCGATGCCGCCGGTGAGGGTCCCCATCATCTGCAGCCGCTGGCCGTGGGCCAGCGACTCTTCGCTGCGGTGGAGCTCTTCGAGGGTCTGGTTCAGGGTCTTCAGATTGCTGATCTCGGTCGCGCTGCGGCGGTCACGCTCCTGCAGCCGGAACATCTGGAACATGAAGAGCACCAGCACCAGCGCCACGCCGCCGAAGATGAGGACCACCTTCACGAAGCTCTGCTGTACCGGCTCGTAGAAATCGTCGTAGTCCACCACGGCGCTGACGATCCAGAAGCTACCCCCCACGTCCAGATGACGAAAGGCGCTTATCTTATGCACCCGGGGCAGATCCGGGTCGGCCCACCAGTAGGAGTAGTAGTCCAGTGTGCCGAATTCCTCTTTCTGCTGAGCGCGCAGCAGCTCACTCAGACTGCTCATGTCCAGTTCCTTCCCCTGATAGATGCGCTGGCGGCCCTCCACGACTTTGATGCCCCACTGAACGGCTTCGGGGTGCATGACCACAAGGTTATCGTCATTCTTTATCATGATGTAGCCGTTCCTGCCGACATGGATCTCCGAGATGAGCTGCTGATACATGACCGTGGAGTCCACCACGAGGCAGGCTGTCTCATTCCCGACCTTCTTCTTCATCACAAGATAGTGCTCGCCGCCGCTGTGGTACTGCCAGTAGGAGATGTCCTCCGTCCGGGTGATGAGGACATCGCAGACGGCGCTGAGGCCGTAGCAGCTGTAGATGACCTCGCCGCTGCTGTTTTCCAGCCAGACGTCCCGGATGGTATCGCTCCGGGCCACCGTGGGGCGGAACGCTTTGCTGGCCTCCGCTTTTCCGGCGATGGAGTCCAGCCGGTCGGCGTATTCTTCCAGCAGAACGCGGATGCTGTCGGCGGTGCTCTGCACCACCAGCTCCATCTGCTGGGTCTGGCTGTCCATCATGGCGGTGCGGTAGTCCTTCCACACCATACCCACCACGACAGCCAGTGCGGCTACCGTGACGACGCCGATGGCCAGCGGCGCCCACAGGGTGCGCAGCGTCTGGAACCATGTCTTTTTCGGGGCGTTCTCCTTCATATCGAGTCCTCCTTTGGGGCGGTCTTGCTCTTCCTGTCTAAAAATGTTATAATTTTATTTATCATAATTGAAACAAATTTTCCGGTCAGAAAAGTGCAGGGAGTTATCATGTCGTATCATGTTCTTATTGTAGACGACGATCCAGCAATTTGCAAACTTTTATCGAAAGTTATGATAAGCAATGAGATGGACCCTCTCGTCGTCAACAGCGGCGCGGCGGCGCTGGACCTCATCGCGCGGCAGAGCAGCACGCTGGATATGATCCTGATGGACATCACGCTGGGCGACATGGAGGGATTCGATGTCATCCAGACCATCCGGCGCAACGGCGTCACTACACCGGTCATCATCATCAGCGGCCGCAACGAGGACTACGATTTCATGTACGGCCTCTCGCTGGGCGCCGACGACTATGTCACCAAGCCCTTCCGTCCCCAGATTCTGGGCGCAAAGGTCAAGGCCCTCATCCGCCGCAGCAAGAGCTTCTCGCAGGAGAACAACCAGCAGATCAGCTGCGGGCCTTTCCTCTGCGACACCACCACCATGCGCTTTTATAAAAACAATGTAGAGCTGAACCTCTCCGAGAAAGAGCGCAGCCTGCTGCTGCTCTTCGTGCGCCACCCGCAGCAGGTGTTCACCAAGGACATGATCTACGAGCAGATATGGGGCAACCTCATCGCTGTGGACGACAACGCCATCATGGTCTACATCAACCGCCTGCGCAGCAAGATCGAGGACAACGCCCGCACGCCCCAGCACATCATCACCATCCGCGGCGTCGGCTATCGGTTCGTGCCGTAAATAAGCGTTTCGCTTCCCCACAACAAAAGAAGGTCCGCTTCCTGCGCGCGGTGCAGGGAGCGGACCTTTGGTTTTATGCCGGTATAAAACACAAAACCTTGAAAAAGGAGAATCGCATGAAGTTTGTGTGCATATTTAGCCGCAAAAGCGGGGGTGAGAAGAGCGAAGGAATCTCCGTGAATCCATTCCGAAGCGTGGTTGGCAAGCCACATTCCCGCTTTTACGCTATATCACTCAATCTTCGCGGAAAGAGAAAGGCTTGACTTCGCGGACGACGTCCATGACAGTGCCGTCGCGGGCCTCGATGATGCCCACGATGCGGTCACCGAACTGGACCTTCTCAGGCTCGCCGACGATGGAGTAGGCGATGTCGCGCAGCTCCTCGATGGTCTTCAGAGGCACGCAGTCAGCGTCCTGCAGGGCCTTCAGCAGGTCAGGACGCTTGGGGTTGACGGCCACGCCGTAGTCGGTAACGACGATGTCTACGCTCTCGCCCGGGGTAGTGACGGTGGTCACGTCGGTGCAGATGGCCGGGATGCGGCCCTGCAGCAGAGGAGCGATGACGATGGTGCACTTTGCACCCTGTGCGGTATCGGGATGGCCGCCCTGTGCGCCGGTGATGATGCCATCGGAGCCGACGACGACGTTGCAGTTGAAGTGGGTATCCACTTCCAGAGAGGCCAGGATGACGTAATCCAGCTTGTTGACGAAAGCGCCCTTGTTCATCGGGCTTGCGTACTCGCCAGCAGAGATGGGGAAGTGGTTGGGGTTGGAAGTGACGTTGTTGACAGCGTCCAGGTCGAAGTCCTGCGTATCGACCAGCTTGCGGGCCAGACCGCGGTCAAGCAGCTCGCACATGGGCTTGGTCAGACCACCGACGCCCAGACCCATATGGATGTTCTTCTCCTCCATGATCTTGCTCAGGGAGATGGTGGAGGCGATGGATGCGCCGCCGACACCGGTCTGATAAGAGAAGCCGTCCTTGAAGTAGGGGGTGTTTGCAACGACCTGAGTGCAGTACTCTGCCATCAGGATCTTGCGCTGGTCGGTAGTGGGCTTTGCAGCGCCGGTAGCGATCTTCTCGGGGATGCCGATCTGGTCCACGACGCAGACGTAATCCACCTTGGTCTGGTTGATCTCTGCGGGGTAGTTGGGGTAGTCCACGAGGCAATCGGTGACAGCGACGACATAGTCAGCCATCTCAGCGTCCACGTAAGCATAGCTCAGGACACCGCAGTTGGTCTTGCCGCCCATACCGGAGCAGTTGCCGTACTCGTCGCAGGAGGGTGCGCCGATGAAGGCGATGTCCACATGGGTCTCGCCGGTCTCAATGGCGCGGACACGGCCGCCGTGGCTGCGCATGGTAGCCAGACCCTTCAGCTTGCCGTGGGAGATGGCATCGCCGATCTTGCCGCGGACGCCGGAGGACTCGATGTTGACGATGGTGCCGTCCTCGATCATGGGGACGAGGGCGTCATGAGCCTTGCCCAGAGAGCTTGCGCTCAGGGTGATGTTCTTGAAGCCCATCTTGTGGATCTCTTCCATGACCATGCAAACCACGAGGTCGCCCTCGCGGAAGTGGTGGTGGAAGGAGACGGTCATGCCGTCGTGGGCATTGCACTTGACGAGGGCCTCGTGGATGTCCTTGACCATCTTGTCGTGGTCATTGCGCATCACGGGAGTGACCTTCGGGCTGGCCTTCTGGAAAGCCTTGCCGTCTTTATAATTGTTGCCCTGGAAGACCTCTTTGCCGGTGCGCTCGAGGATCTCTTCGGGAATTTCTCTGCCGACTGCGTTCAACATAATTACAAATCCCCCTTATACACGCCGGATGCCTTTGCCAGATCGATGGTGCGCTTTGCACCGTCGTAGAAGGCGATGTCGATCATCTTGCCGTCAACGGTGAAGACGCCGATGCCCAGTGCCTTCTTGGAGTCGATCTCCTTGACGACCTTCTCAGCGAAGATGATGTCCTTCTGGGTGGGAGTAAAGATCTCGTGGACGATGGGGATCTGACGGGGGTTGATGATGGACTTGCCGTCAAAGCCCATCAGGTGGATGTTCTCGACGTCCTTGCGGAAGCCGTCCATATCCTTCAGGTCGGTGAAGACGGTGTCGAAGCACTGCACGCCTGCTGCGCGGGCTGCAATGATCATCTGCTGGCGGGCACCCATCAGCTCAATGCCGGTGCCGGTGATGTGGGTCTGCAGGTCCTTGGTGTAGTCGCCGCCGGACAGTGCGATGCCGAACAGGCGCTCATCGCTCTCGCAGATCTCCAGAGCGTTCATGACGCCGCGGGCAGACTCCAGAGCGGCGATGATGAGGACTTCGCCCTCAGGACGGCCATAGGTCTTCTCGTCCTCGGCGATGGCAGCAGCCACGCGGTGGACATCCTCGGCGTGCTCGGTCTTGGGGATGCGGATGGAATCGCAGCCGCCGGCCACGCAGGCACGGATGTCTTCACGCCAGTAGGGAGTGTCCAGACCGTTGATACGGACGACCCGCTCTGCGCCGCGGTAATCCACGGTCTTCAGGGCGTGATACAGGCTGAAACGGGCGACATCCTTCTGGTTCTCGGCGACAGCGTCCTCCAGGTCCAGCATCAGGGAGTCAGCCTTATAGATGTAAGGGTCCTTGATGAGGCCGGGCTTCTGCGCATTCAGGAACATCATCGTGCGGCGCAGGCGCTTCTTGTTCGGATTATTCATCGAATGGCACCTCCCCAAGGCAGATTCTCATACTGGTCAACAGAGCGGAACACCGCGCCCTCGATGCGGGCCTTCAGGGTACAGTCCAGTGCGCCCTTGTCCACGATGGTGATGCGGACGTTGTCGATGTCCAGATTCTTCAGGGTCTCCAGTGCGACCTTGCGCAGCTGGTTGCCGTACTGATGGATGACGGAGCTTTCGAGGGAGAAATCGATCTTACCCTCACCCGGCTCGACGGTCACCATGCAGTCGCTGGATTCCAGAGTGCCAGCCGTGGCTGCTTTCTTGATCTCCATGCTTTTTTCCTCCTTGGCAGGTGGTTTCTTCAATCGTTATACCGTACTTGCGGGGCAGCGCCTCACTGCGCCGCTCCTGATGGTTCTATCATAATCGGACAATCTTACAAAAGGCATAGCGTCAGTCTTAATATTCGTTAAGAATCGCCAAAAATTTCTCTTGTACACAAGACATATTCCATTTTGGCATAGTTTCCGAGCCACCACAATGCCGATCCACCGTTCCCCGGTTTCGGAGAGCAGCAGACCGACTCTGAAACTATGATACCTTAAGACCAGACGTTTGTAAAATCGTCAGATCCAATCTTGAACCATTCTCTGGGAGAATGGTTGCTTACTGGTTGTTCCGATAGTAGTTGATGAGGCAGCCGTCGGCGATGATCTGACGCTCCGGCTCGGTGAGGGCACCGGTGGAGACCGGGAAGGCGGTCACGGTGCCGTCCGGTTTGACGGCGTAAGCAGTAAAGCTGGCCTTGTTCTCGAGAACGGCCTCACGGATACCGGGCACAAAGATGTAATCGCCCAGTTCAAACACCTCGGGGTTCTCTACGAGGAAGGGCGTCATGCCCCAGTTGATGCAGTTGGAGCGGTAACGCTTGGTGGCGTACTGCTTGGCAAAGTTCGCGGATGCACCCATGACACGCTGGCAGGAAGCGGCCTGCTCACGGGCGGAACCGTCGCCGGGCATATTGGCGAAGATGGTGGAGCCGATGTCGGTGTGGGCGGGATCGTTCTTCACACCAGCCTTAGTCAGGGCAGCATAGACGTTCAGGACTTCCTCGGGCAGGGCCTTGCCCGCCTCGCGGTCGCGCTCGATCTGGCGCATGACCTTGCTACGAGAGACGTACTGGGGATCGCGGCGGCTCAGAGCGAACTCCGACAGACGTTCGGGGTTGGAGCGATAGGAAGAAGTCTCACCGGAGGGGATCAGCTCGTCGGTGGTGGTGACGGGGTCGGTGATGTAGGAGCAGACCTTGACCAGCAGATCGTCGGTCAGGGCAGGCATCTCGGGCCAGTCCTTGATGTTCGGGCCGAAGCGCAGCTCGGCATCCGGTTCGGCATGGCCCCAGCCGTTGTAAACGCGCTTCTCGTACAGGGAGGCGTTGTAGTGGTACTCAGGGTTCGTATACTCCACGTCCAGATCGGTGGCAGCGGTCAGCTTGCCGCCGTTGGCTGCGGTGGCGGCGATGGAACGTGCGTCCATCAGTGCCACGCTGGACATCTGACCCTCGCCCGGCTTGGAACCCTCGCGGTTCGGGAAGTTGCGGGTGGTGTGGCGGATGGAGAACTCGCCGTTGGCCGGGCAGTCGCCTGCACCGAAGCAGGGGCCGCAGAAGCACTCGCGCATGATGGCACCGGCGTTGACCAGGTCGCTTGCGCGGCCATTCTTGAGCAGTTCGCTCAGGGCGGGCATAGAACCCGGATAGATGCTCAGGGTGAAGGCACCGTTGCCGCAGCTCTGACCCCGCAGGATGTCGGCAGCGGCGCAGATGTTGTCGAAGGTGCCGCCGGCGCAGCCAGCGATCTCGCCCTGATCGACCCAGATGGCACCATCGTGAAACTTGCTGTCCAGATTCATCTTGGCACCCTTGATCTGCTTGTTGGCCTCTTCCTGTACAGCGTGCAGGATGTCGGCAGCGTTGGCCTGCAGCTCGTGGATGGTGTAGGTGTTGGAGGGGTGCATCGGCATAGCGATGGTGGACTCAATGGTGCTCAGGTCGATGTAGACGCAGCCATCGTAGTAGGCCACCTCCGCAGGCTGTAGCTTCTTGAAGTCCTGCGGACGGCCGTGGATAGTGTAGTAACGCTGGGTCTCCTCATCTGTGACCCAGATGGAGGACCAGCAGGTGGTCTCGGTGGTCATGACGTCGATGGCGTTGCGATACTCGATGGGCAGGCCGGCAATGCCGGGGCCGACGAACTCCATGACCTTGTTCTTGACATAGCCCTTCTTATAGACGGCACCGCAGATGCTCAGAGCCACGTCGTGGGGACCGATGCCCGGGCGGGGCTTGCCGGTCAGGTAGATGGCGATGACCTGCGGACGAGCGAAGTCATAGGTGCGGCCCAGAAGCTGCTTGGCCAGCTCGCCGCCGCCCTCGCCGACCGCCATGGTACCCAGTGCACCGTAGCGGGTGTGGGAGTCGGAGCCGAGGATCATCTTTCCGCCGCCGGCCATGGTCTCACGGTTGTAGCTGTGGATGTTGGCCATGTTGGTAGGGACGTAGATGCCGCCGTATTTATGAGCGGCGGACAGGGCGAATTTGTGGTCGTCCTCGTTGATGGTGCCGCCGACAGCGCAGAGGCTGTTGTGGCAGTTGGTCAGGACGTATGGCAGCGGGAACTGCTTCATGCCGGAAGCGCGGGCCGTCTGGATGATGCCGACATAGGTAATGTCGTGGCTGGTCATCGAGTCGAACTTCAGTTGCAGCTGGTCGGGGTCACCGCTCTTGTTGTGGGCCTGCAGGATACCGTAGGCCATAGTGCCTTTCTCAGCTTCCTTTGCGTCTACGGTGCGGCCGGTCTTCTGGGCCACTTCCTCAGGACAGGAGCAGATGGTCTCGCCGTTTACGAGGTAGATCCCGTTATCGTATAATTTCAGCATGGTGCTCTCCTTTTTTCACACATTTGCGTTCTTATACTCTCTCAAAAAGGCACTCCGGAAAAGGGGAGCCTCCCCTCCCCGGAGTGAATCAGACTTTTACAGAACCATAGAAACGATGAGGTTGAATATAGCTGCAACACCGATGCTGATAGGCGTTGCGACGAACAGCAGACGGTTGAACAGGCTGCTGCGCTCTTCCTCATTGCCACAGGAACCCAGAATCAGGGAACCGCCGGAAGAGAAGGGGCTGATTGCACTGCTCTGCGCGCCGAGAACCGTGCAGGTGAACAGATTGACCGCGCCCAGACCCGTCGTTGCGGACAGACCGGGGATCAGCGGGAACAGAGCCGGGCAGACAACACCGGTGGTAGAGCTGAAGAAGCTCATGACTGCGCCGACCAGACTGAATGCGATCGGAACCAGGAAGGTCGGAACGTTGCTGCCGATCCAGTTGGACAGCAGGTCAATGGTTCCAGCCTCAACTGCAACGGCGATCAGCATACCAGCTCCGGCGATCATCAGGATAGTATTCCAAGGAACACGAGCGATGATCTCCTTCTGCGGAGCAAGCTTCATCAGCAGCGCAATGACAGCGAAGACGAATGCGACCAAGCCGACGTCGATCTTTCCTGCAACCAGCTTGATGACCGCATTGCCGGGGATCAGCAGCTTGAGCAGCGGGAAAACCAGAACGACTGCCATCATCGCGACCATGAGATAGAGCGTCTGCTTCTGTGCGGTGGTGTATGCTTCCGGTTTTTCAAACTTGACATCTTTGCCGATGTTGCGGTTTGCAGGCAGTGCAAAACGGAAAATCGTAATGAGGATCAGAGAGAACAGGACTGCCAGACCGAACATTTTCAGGCAGGTCACGAAAGAATCAATGGCTTCCAGTTCGGGAGCTGCCTCATAGGAGCTGTCCATCAGACCACGGAAGATAACGCCAAGCGCAGCCGTCGGGAAATCACCGCCCGCCAATGCGCCGCAGTTGATGGCGACTGCACCGGTCAGCTTGTCCATCTTGGACTCTTCGCAGATGAGCAGCGTGATGGGAGCGAGGAATGCCAGAACCGTGAAGTACGCTGCACCCATGACCGACAGGATGACAGCAACGGCGAACAGTGCATATGGCAGCATTCCCGGGAATTTACGGCAGGCATACAGCAGCGAGCGGGAAATCTTTTCCAGTGTGCCATTGGCTGCTGCAACATTATAGAACAACGAAACGGAGATGATGACGAACATCGTGTTCGTCGGCCAGAATGCAATCAGAGCTTTCGGCTTGAGATCCAGCCAGAAACAGCCGATAAAATATGCAAATACAATGCAGAAGAAACCCGTATTGATCTTGGTTTTATAGCCAAGAAAGACTGCCAGTGCGATGGCAGCGATAATAACAGCACTTTGCATGGAACATCCTCCTTATTCCACTTCTTCGGCGTTACTCGATGCCGAGCAAGCCTGCCGCAATGGTATGCGACATGTAGTAAATCTGGTCGTCCGGCACACCATGATCCGACAGATATTGGAGATACTGCTGCATTGCGATCTCCCAGTGAGGATTCTCGGTCTGACCGCCGTCTGTGCTGATGAGCACGTTCTTATAGCCGACCTCACGGATGACCTCGAGGTTTTCGGGCAGATTGCTCTTGTACTTGCCGCCGCCCATGTTCTGTGCATAGCAGCGTTCCAGCAGAACATCGTAATCCTTGACGATCCGTTTCTGGTCTTCGATGCTCATGTCGACGACCCACCATTCCGGATGGGTGACGACCAGCTTCTTGACACCGGCAGCGCGGGCTGCATCGCAGACGATGAAGCTCTCTTCGGGGGAAATATGCGCCGTGCCGAGTACTGCGTCATAATCCTTGACCAGCTGGAAGATGTCCTTCATCTCGGGAACAATTTTTCCATTCTCGGTCACCTTCACGCCATCGTCCGGGTTCTTGCCGAACTTTGCCAGATGGTTCTGGGCGTGCTGGGTCGGCAGCCAGACCACTTTGGCTCCCAGCTTCAGCGCGACCTCGACCGCCGCCGGATTCAGGCCGCCGACCGGATGGTTCAGGGTGATGCTGCCGA
The DNA here is from genome assembly GCF_040094125.1 of Faecalibacterium longum. NCBI lineage: Bacteria > Bacillati > Bacillota > Clostridia > Eubacteriales > Oscillospiraceae > Faecalibacterium > Faecalibacterium longum. Next base: position 3,444 of record NZ_JBBNIH010000149.1, on the reverse strand, counting down.
ACATGGTAAAGTCGTTGTCGCCATGGACGATCTTGTTATAACGGTTGCACAGATAAGCCCGATCCATCGTTGTACCCTGATGGGTCTTGATGACAATGGCTCTTGCGCCCACCTTGACCGCGGCATCCGTCAGCTCCAGATCGTCATACGCTCTCAGTCGAAGATCCGGATTGGTGTGGACGTGCATATCAATAACGCCCTTCATTGGATATACGCTCATGTTTTACCTCTTTTCCATCATGATCCTGTACAAAAGAATCCTCATCTGCAGTTGAAGTTCTGGTGATTTTAGTATATAATCATTTCTGTGATTGGAAAAGTCCTGTTTTTATAATAGCCCCTATAGGCAAAACCGATAGAAAAAAAGAAATTTCTGTCGTTTTTGGAGGAATTGTCATGGATCTCCGCGAACTATACTATCTGAACGCCCTTGCCGAAGAGCAAAGCATCTCGAAAGCCGCCGAGCGGCTGTACATCGCGCAGGCCAGCCTGAGCCAATTCCTGCGCCAGTTCGAGGCGCAGCTTGGCTCCCCCATCTTCGTGCGCACCAACAAGGGTATCCGCCCCACCCCTTCCGGCAAGGTTTTTCTGAGTCACGCTAAGCACATCTTAAAAGAGTACCAGCAGGCCCAGCAGGAGTTCTGGGACAACGAGAACACCGTCGGCGGCACCGTGTTCTTCGGGGTCAGCTCCTTCCGCGGCAGCTATGTCATCCCGCCCATCCTGAAAAAATTCTACGACCAGAACCCTCGGGCTACCATCAACATCTACGAGGGCAACAGCATGAATCTGGTGGAGAAGATCCGGGAGGGCGAGCTGGACCTTGCGCTCTCCGCCTACCCCATCGTCAGCACCGAGGGCATCCAGATGGAATACCTCTACCGGGACGAGGTGCTGCTGGTCGCCACCAAAGACCACCCGATCTTACAGCAGGCCCACATGGACGAGACCGGGCGGCTCCGCGTCTCGATGGAGGAAGTCACCCGCCATGAGTGCATCCTCAGCGGCAAGGATACCATGCTGGGTCACCTGATCCGAAGTGCGTTCGAAGCCTACGGCCTGCGACTGAAATCGAAGCACGACAACATCACCGCCGCATTTGCCGCATCCATGGCACGGGTTGGCCTTGCTCTGGCTTTCACCTACCGCTCCTGCATCGTCGAAGAGCCGGATGTCGTCTATCTCTCGCTGGGATCGCAGGGGCTTTACCTCCGGCTGGCCCTGCTCTCCCCCACCACCGACTACCGCTCCAAGGCGACGCTGGCCCTGACCAAGCTGCTCCGCGAAGAGCTGAGTGGCAAAAACGCAGATAAAAAGACACCCTCGCCGTCCAATCAGATCAACGAAGGTGCCCTGTAAGGTTCGATTCTGTTTATGCGTGATTGAAGCCCTTGCCGAACACCTCGGTGGTGCTGAGCATCGAGATAAAGGCGTTGAGGTTTTCCTTATGGATAAATGCCTGCAACTGCAATGCCTCGCGGTGGGTGAGGGTCGTATAGATCATGTAGTGGGGCCGGTCGGTGTAGGCACCGTAGCAGGGCGTATAGGTCGCACCGCGCACCAGCTTGCGCATGACGAAGTCGCAGATGGGGTCTTTGTCGTCGCAGATGATGAGAATGGCCTTGCACATCTTCATCTGCTCGAGGACGGCATCGACGACGAGGCTCTTGACCGTCAGACCCACGAAAGAGTAGAGAGCGGTGTAGAGGTCGAAGACGAAGCAGGCTGCCAGCACCATGGCGAGGTCGGTGATAAAAAGCGCCTCGCCGGTGTTCTTCATATGGGCGTATTTTTTCAGGATGAGGGCGACGACATCGGTGCCGCCGGAAGACGCGCCCACGTTGAAGAGCAGAGCCGACGCAATGGCGGGCAGGGCGATGGCGAAGACCAGGTCCAGCATGGGCTGGTCGGACAGGGGGCCGCTGAGGGGAACATATTTTTCAAAAAGGGCCAGCTCTGCCGTCATGACGACGGTAGCCCATCCGGTGCTGATGGCAAAATCCTTGCCGAGGAATATCCAGCCCAGAATGAGCAGGAGGATATTGGCGCAGGATGAAAAAGCTGAGGCCGACAGAGGCGTAAGCTTTGCCACAAGGGCCGCGCCGCCGGTCACGCCGCCGAAGACGAAGTTGTTGGGGAATTTGAAGAAGTATACGCCGATGGTCATGATGCTGATACTCAGGGTGATGATAACGTATCGACTGACGATCTGCAAGGTCTTTTCCCGCGTGCTGATCTCCATTTGACTGTTTCCTTTCGCCGTCCGCGCGGCACTCTCTTCTCACACAAAGGGCCGTTTCTCTGCCCATTACTTGTGTTATTGTAACACTGCCCACTGCGCCGTTCAAGAGGAAAAACTTTTCCGCACAAAAACCGCCCGCTTCGTTTTCCACAAAGCGGGCGGCAGCTGTTGAATTTATGGAAGTGCTTACAGCTTCTTGCCGGTCAGCATCTCGTAGGCTTCCTCATACTTGGCGATGGTCTTGTCGATGACGTCCTGCGGCAGGTCATAATCACTGTCGGGGTTGGCCAGCAGCCAGTTGCGGACGAACTGCTTATCAAAGGAGGGCTGACCGTGGCCGGCCTCGTAGCCCTCCAGCGGCCAGAAGCGGGAAGAATCGGGGGTCAGCATCTCGTCGCCGAGGATGACGTTGCCCTCCTCATCCAGACCGAACTCAAACTTGGTGTCGGCGATGATGATGCCGCGGGAGAGGGCATACTCAGCGCACTTCTTATACAGAGCGATGGTGTAGTCACGCAGCTTGGTGGCGTACTCCTCACCCTTGCCGGGGAACAGCTTTTCCAGCACGTCGATGCTCTGCTCGTAGGAGATGTTCTCGTCGTGGTCGCCGATCTCAGCCTTGGTGGAGGGGGTGTAGATGGGCTCGGGCAGCTTCTCGGACTCCTTCAGGCCCTCGGGCAGCTGGATGCCGCAGACCTTGCCGGTCTTCTGGTAGCTGGCCCAGCCGCTTCCGGTGATGTAGCCGCGGACGATGCACTCGACGGGCAGCATGGTCAGCTTGCGGCACATCATGCTGCGGCCCTCGTACTGGGGCTGCTGGAAGAACTCGGGCATCTCCTTCACGTCCACGCTCAGCATATGGTTGGGCAGCAGGTCGCGAGTGTAGTCGAACCAGAACTTGCTCATCTGGGTCAGCACTTTGCCCTTGTTGGTGACTTTATTCTTTAAGATAACATCGAATGCAGAGATGCGGTCGGTGGCGACCATGATGAGGCTGTCGCCGTTGTCGTAGATCTCGCGGACCTTGCCTTCCTTGATGGGCTTGAACTCAGTCATAGCAAAACTCTCCATTTCCCTTATTCCGTAGGTATCTTTCAGCGTAGGAACAACCTCTCAGTCTCGCTATCGCTCGACAGCTCCCCTAGCGAGGGGAGCCTCTGGCGAAGAGATAAAGCTTTACGGAATGCCAAAGCCTCCCCTCG
>NZ_JBBNIH010000148.1:0-30104 GCF_040094125.1 Faecalibacterium longum | reverse complement strand
AGAGGCACTGCCAGCGGCAGTGCCTCTTTTGTTATACTCTCTCTTATTCTCCGACAATGAGCCGCACGGCGCCGTAAATACCGGCGTCGTTGCCGAGGCTTGCGGCCTTGATGGGCGTCTCGCGGCAGGACTTGAAAGCGTAGGTCTTGAAGTGCTCTACCAGCGGGTCGAAGAGGACGTCGCCTGCGCGGGCCACGCCGCCGCCGATGAGGAACATCTCGGGGTCGGTGGTGCTGGCAATGGAGGCCAGAGCCATGCCGAGGGTGTCGGTCATCTCATCCACCTCGCGGGCAGCGAGGGCGTCGCCGCTGCGGGCGGCATCAAAGACGTCCTTGGCCTCAAAATCCTTGCCGCGCAGGACGCAGTCTGCGTCGGGGTTCTCGTCCAGCAGCTTCTTCATGCAGCGGACGACGCCGGTGGCGCTGGAATACTGCTCGAGGCAGCCGTGCTTGCCGCAGCCGCAGGTGGCCGTCTCGTGACGATTGACGGTGATGTGGCCGATCTCGCCGCCGGCACCGTGTGCGCCGTCGATGACTTTGCCGTTGACGATGACGCCGCCGCCGACGCCGGTACCCAGCGTGACCATGACTGCGCTGCGGCAGCCCTTGGCGGTACCCATCCAGATCTCACCCAGAGCAGCCACGTTGGCGTCGTTGCCCACCAGCACCTTCATGCCGTCCAGCAGGCCGGACAGCTGGGCCGAGACGTTTCGTTCGCCCCAGCCGCCAAGGTTGGCGCAGATGATGGGGACGACGCGGCTGTCCAGCACGGGGCCGGGGACGCCGATGCCGACGCCCTCCACCAGCTCGGAGGTGATCTCCTTCTCGGCCATCTTGGCGTGGATGGCGTCGGCCAGATTCTCGAGGATGTGCTCACCGGCGTTGGAGGTGTCGGTGGGGACTTCCCACTTTTCCAGCAGAGCGCCCGAGGTGGTGAACAGGCCGACCTTGGCCGTGGTGCCGCCGAGGTCGATGCCGAATGCGTATTCTTTCATAACTCATTTACCCCTTTTTCTGCGGCGGTCGCCCGCCGGTTATCATTTGACATCAGTATAACATACTCCGGGCCAAAAGAGCAGGGGGCGGGCCGGTTTTTATGCAATCAGACGGAAATAACAGCGCCTTTTTGGCAGAATGGCATAAAACAGGCCGCAAAAAAGCGCACCCTGCAAGCAGCAGAGTGCGCTTTCGTGACGGATGAAAAAGCCTTAGTCCTCGTCTTCCTCTTCCGCGTCCTCTTCGTCATCGCCGTCTTCAGAGCGGGGCTTGTAGAAGATGCCGCTCAGGAAGATGCTGACAAAGTAGAGCAGCACCATCGGGATAGCTACCATGCACTGGGACACGATGTCCGGCGGGGTGACGACAGCTGCGATGAAGAAGATGAGCACGATGGCAACGCCCCGGGCCTTTTTCAAGATCTCGGGGTTGGCGATGCCCATCTTGGAGAGGATGATGGTGACCAGAGGCATCTCAAACACACAGCCAAAGATGATGAACATGGTCAGGCAGAGGCTGACATAGCTCTCGATACTGGTAGTGGTCTGGATGTAGTCGGCGCCCTCGATGCCGGTGCTGAGGAACCGGAGCATGAAGGGCATCATGAGCTTGTAGGCGAACATCACGCCCACCACAAAGAGGGCCAGACCCAGCAGGATGACCAGCTTGAGGAAGAAGGTCTCGCTCTTTTTCAGGCCGGGCTTTGCAAAGGCGTACATCTGATACAGCGCCACAGGCACTGTGACGACCACAGCCGCCAGCAGGGAGACGCGGAAATACTGCATCAGCTTTTCCTGCGGGGCGATGGACACGAAGGTGTAGAACCCCTGGCCCATGGCGGTCAGCAGGTCGATGAGGCGGTCGGCGTAAGCCAGTGTGACCACGACCGCCGCCACGAACACCACGGCGCAGACGATCAGCCGGTTGCGCAGCTCTTTCAGGTGGCCCGTCAGCGTCATGTTGCCGTCGTCAGGCATGACTTCGGCTTTCTTTTTGCGCTTTACGTTCGTAGCCACAGATTACTCCTCGTCGTCCTTCTTCTCAGTCTTGGTCTCGGCCTTGGCAGTGGTCGCGTCCTCCTCTTCGGACTCCTCCATGCCCTTCTTGAAGTTGTTCATGGTCTTGCCGAACATCTTGCCCAGCTTCGGCAGGTTCTTGGGTCCAAAGATGAGCAGGACGACGACCAGGATGATAAGCAGCTCGTTAGTACCAATACGCATAATAATGATCTCCTTTTTACTTTGCCGCGCCGCGAGGCGGGCTGATTACAATGTATAAGGCAACCGCGGGCGCGGGTGCATCGGTGGGGGGATTAAGCCTTTGCCTCTTCGGCAGGTGCGGCTTCGGCAGCGGGTGCGGCTTCTTCGGCCACGGGTGCTGCCTCTGCGGGGGCGTCGGTCTTTTCCTCGGCCTTCACAGGCTCAGCAGCAGGGGTCTGCTCTGCCTTGGGAGCTTCGGCTGCGGGAGCCTCGGCAGGGGTCTCCTCGGGCAGCTCCTCGACTTCTTCCAGCTCGGTGACTTCCTCAGCCTGCTCGGCCTTGGCGGCCTCTTCCTTGCTGGTCTTGCCGATGCCGGTGAAGCTCTTGGTGACGTCCTTCACGCTGTTGTCGATGTCCTTCTTGATGTCGGTCAGGGGGGCAACGGCTTCCTTGAGGGGGGCCTGGATCTCGTTCAGAGGCTCTACGACATTCTTCTGGATCTCCTCGGAGGCAGCGCCGGTGTACTTCTTCAGCTCGCGCAGCATCTTGCCCAGCTTCTTTGCGTAGACGGGCAGCTGGTCGGGGCCGATGAAGACGAACGCGATGACCACGATGACCACGAGTTCCCAAAAACCAATTTTCATATTCTTCCGATTCCTTTCCTCAGCCGCCCGGGAGAGCGGCGATATGGAGTGTGCTGTCAGGGGTTTTCGGCGCGCACCGCGCCTTTGATGCCATACATATACCGAAGATGCATGAACGAAATATGAATTTAATATGAATTGTTCGTGAACAAAAGAGCAATTCAAACGAAAATGCATCGAATGAGTAGAAATTCAGAAAAATAATACAAAATGGAATGCAAACCTACTCAGCGGACTGTGTTCGTCAGAGTTCCGATGCCCTCGATCTCGCAGCGAACTTCGTCGTCCGGTTTGAGGAAGCAGGGCGGCTCCATGCCCATGCCGACGCCCGCCGGGGTGCCGGTGGCGATGATGATGCCGGCCTTGAGGGTCATGCCCTGCGAAAGCTCTGCAATGACATGGTCAATGTCGAAGATCTGCAGGCCGGTGTTGGAGTCCTGCCGCTTTTCGCCGTTGACGAAGCACCGGATGGGGAGCTTGGGCGGGTAGGTGTCGAACTCATCTGCCGTGACGATGCAGGGGCCGATGGGAGTGAAGCCATCGAGGCTCTTGCCGAAATACCACTGCTTGTGGGCGGTCTGGACATCCCGTGCGGAGACATCGTTCAGGATGGTGTAGCCGAAGACGTAGTCTTTCGTCTGCCCTGCGGGAACGTCCTTCGCGTCCTTTCCCAGAACGACGGCCAGTTCACATTCGTAGTCCAGCTTTTTCACGAGGTCGGTATGGGCCTCGATGAAGCCGCCGTCCGGCACGGCCCGGGTGACCCGCTTGGAAAAGTAGATGGCGTCTTGATGTTTGGTAGCAAAAGCGTCGGCAGAGTATTTCTCGGCCTCGTCGGAGTGGGCCATGTAGTTGATGCCCAGACAGATGACGTCCTGCGCCGGAGACGGGATGGGGCTTTCCGGCGTGACGGCCTCAATAGGCAGCGCCGGGATGCCTGCGATGGCCAGCGAAAGCCCGGCCCGCACCTGCGGGGTCAGGAACGGGATGGCGTCGGACAATGTCTCGTAAGAAAGGCCCAGCCAGCTCAGGGGCCAGACCTGACGGCCATCGGCAGAGAGGATGGCCGGGTCTTCCACGCCGTCGGGCAGACGGCAGGTGATGAAACGCATAGAAAAGCCTCCTTCTCAGTGCCGATACGCGATAGCCTTCTGGATGCGGTCGGCTTCGGCGGGGCCGGCCAGCTGGCGCACCAGCTCGAGGGCAAACGGGATAGCGCCGCCGAGGCCGTAGCTGGTGGTGATGCTGCCGTCTACGACGACTTCCTCATCGTGGACGATGGCACCGGCCAGCTTGTCCTGAAATCCGGCGTGGGCGGTGGCGTTCCTGCCTTCCAGCAGGCCGAGGCTGGCGAGGACGCTGGGCGCGGCGCAGATGGCGGCGACCTTCTTGCCTGCCTTGGCAAAAGAAACGCAGGTGTCGGTGACGGTCTTGTTCTCGGCGAGGTTGGGCGTACCCGGGATGCCGCCGGGCAGAATGACCATGTCTACGTCGCTGTAATCCACATCCTCGGCCAGCGCGTCGGCGTTCAGGTGGATGCCGTGGCTGCTGACGAGGGCGCGGCGGCCCATGGCGGACGCAATGATGACTTCGACCCTGGCGCGGCGGAGAAGGTCGGCCACCAGCAGGGCCTCACACTCCTCGGTGCCGTCGGCAAAAAACAGAACAGCTTTGCTCATAATCAGATACTCCTTTTATAAATCAAAGAAAAAGCGCACCGCAGGCGGGGCATCCCCGGCCCGCAGTGCGCCAGCGGTCAGTAGAAATTCAGTCTTCGGTGTCAGCGGAGACGCCGTTCTTTTCCAGAATGCGGCGCAGGACGCTGTCATCCCGGCCCAGCACACGGCTCACGCGGCTGATGATGGCGCTGGATGCGCCGATGTTGCCCATGATGCTGGTGTAGCTCTGCTTGCGCATGAGCTTTTCGGCGATGTTGTAGCGCTGCTCCATCGCGCTCAGCTCTGCGTAGCTGCATACATCCTGCAAGAAGCGGTAGCACTCCTCGGGCGTCTCAAGCTCCAGAAAAGCGGCATACAGGCCGGATTTTCCGGTCGGATGGTCCTTTGCCATATACAGTTCCTCCCCGGTCATTCAATGATGTTGGACCCGCAGACGGGTACTTCAATACACTACTTTAGTGTAGTACAAATGAGAAGAAAATGCAATGGCCTTTGCAGGAAATTTACAACATCCGCTCAAAAATCAGCTCGTTGCGCTCGATGCCGCCCTCACTCTCGGCAGGGCCGAGGGAGCGGTAGCCCCGGGCTTTGAAGAACTGCTGCACCGGCAGGGCCTTGGCATTGACGCCGCACCAGACGCGGCCCCGGCCCTCGCCCCGGGCCAGACGCTCGCAGGACGCCACGATGTCCCGGCCGATGGCCTTGCCGCGGTATTCGGGCTTGAGGTAGAGGTGGAGCAGATGGAGCGAAGTGTTCTCCATCTTCCATGCGAAGTAGCCGATGAGGCTGCTGCCGAGGAAGACGAGGAAGTAGTTCACATCGTTGTCGATGTCCTCTTCAATAGAGTCGGCGCTCTGCAAGTTCTCGATGAGGGCGTCCAGCTGCTTTGCGGGGAAATAGCGTTTGTAGACCTCGTGCCAGACCTCGCTGGCAAGGTCGGCGGTCATGTGGATGTATTTGGCCTTGGCGACCAGCTTGTAATCGGGTTTCATAGTCCTCCTGAAAAATAGCGCGGAACTGCGCACGATAAGGTTCGGCGGGAAATCGCTTTACAATATACAGTGTACCACATCCGGCCCCCGGGTGTAAAGCAAAAAGGCTGCCGTACCCGCAAAGAGTACGGCAGCCTTGATGGCTTTTTCGACGTCCTCAGACGTGATGCGTTTTACAGCGCAGCCTTGAAGTTGTGATGAGTGGAGCTGTAACGGACAACTGCTTCCATCAGGGTGACAGGCCACAGCAGGACCTTGCCAACCATCTCAGCCGGCTTGACGCATACCGTCTCCATGCTGTTGATGCCGAACAGGACCAAACAAGCGATACCGCAGCCCAGAATGTAGTAATACATAGTCAAACCTCCTATATTTTTCTCACAGGCCCGCAGTATGCGGAGCCTGAAGCTCGTTGTTACGGGGGCGCTTTCCGCTCCCTGCAAGCTTACTATACATCGGTTTTGAAATAAAGTCAATAGCAGAAAACGTGAAACAAATTAAAGCTCTTTCTGAAATGCAATATCTATCATTAAAGTAAAGCGCCGAAGTGAGCTTTGATTTATAAAACTGAAGTCACTGCACTGAATTGGCCTTGCAGCAGGGACAGTTCGGCCCGTTTTGGAGCAGAAACGGGCCGAAAACGGGGGTGCTGTTCTTAGAGCAAAAACAGGGTGGAAAACGAAAGCTGCGGGGTCGTTTTTGAGATGTATACAAGTGTGCTCCGGCGGTGGAATTTGGGCCGGAGGGTAAAGTGAGGAGATCTCAGCAAAACGAGCAGAATGCATAAAGAAATCCACAAAAATTATGGAAAACTATTCTTGCTGCCCAAACCAAAATGCGCTATAATAGGAGCATCAAAAGTCTACGCTGAAAGGAGAACACAGTTATGGCAAAGGCATCGCAGGTCGTATTATCAGAAAATGAATTTTACCTCATCAAGGCCCCCAATGGAAAGGTGCTGGAAGTAAAGAACTTCAACACGGAGAACGGCGCTGCGATCCGTCTGTGGGACTACGCAGGTCATCCGTGGCAGCAGTGGAAATTCGTGGATGCAGGCGAAGGACGCTGGCGCATCCAGAACCGTTTTACCGGCAAAATGATGGACCTCGCTCTCGGCGGCGTGGTGGAAGGCACCTGGCTCCATCAGTGGGGCCGCACCAGCGGACTGAGCCAGTGCTGGGCGCTCGAGCCTACCCGCAATGGCCGGACCCGCATCCGCAACGTGCTGGCCGACAAGTACATCGACCTTGTGGGCATGAACACCTCCAACGGTGCGCAGGCGCAGATCTGGAACTTCGTCTCGGGCGGCAATCAGGAGTGGAACCTCGAGCGTGTGGACCCCACCGTCCAGCAGACCCGGGCCAAGGCCGAAGAGGCCCATGATCCGGAGCCGACGCCCTCCCAGCGCAAACACCAGAACGACCTCGTCCGCAAGCTGAACAATGCGGGCAAGGGCCGCGCAGGCCGCAAGGCATAAACGCATAAAAACAGCGCCCCGCAGGGGTCATCTGCGGGGCGCTTTGCTGTTAAAAGAAAGGGAAAGTAAGATGAATCTTGGGGCCTTTATGAATCCGGAATACCCGATCTTCAGCACGACGCTGTGCTATCTGGAGCGGGACGACGCCTATCTGATGCTCCACCGCGTGAAGAAGGAGGACGACTACAACCACGACAAATGGGTGGGCGTCGGCGGAAAATTCGAGCGGTTCGAGAGCCCGGAGGACTGCCTTCTCCGTGAAGTGAAGGAAGAGACGGGCCTGACGCTGACCCACTGGCGCAGCCGGGGCCTGCTGACCTTCATCTGGGGCAATATGACCGAGTTCATCCACCTCTACACTGCCGACGGGTGGACGGGCGAGATGATACAGGGCGATGCCTGCCGGGAAGGCGTGCTGGAATGGGTGCCGAAGGAGAAAGTGGAGCAGCTGCCCATCTGGGAGGGCGATAAAATTTTCTTCAAGCTGCTCAACGAGGAACATCCCTGGTTCTCCCTCAAGCTGGTGTATGAGGGGGATGTCCTCCGGCAGGCGGTGCTGGATGGAAAAAGAGTGGTATAAACAGGAAAAAGCCTGCTGTCGGCAGGCTTTTTCTATACGCTCAGTTCAGTTTCAGGTCGCCGTCCTTGATCCAGCCAAGCTTGCGCTCGATCTCGCAGAAGAGAACGCTGAGCACGGCGGGCAGGACGAAGCAGATGAGGACGAGGGCAGCCCAGTCCATCGGGGTGATGGCGGCCTTGGTGCCGGCGGCAATGTCGCTGATCCAGCCGGTGTAGACGCCGATCTGGCCCACGAGGCCGCAGGTACCCATGCCGGAAGAGACGGCGGCACCGTTCATCTCCATGTGGAAGACGCAGGTGGCCAGAGGGCCGGTGATGGCGCTGGCCAGCGTGGGGGCGATCCAGATACGGGGATTCTTTACGATGTTGCCCATCTGGAGCATACTGGTGCCGAGGCCCTGACTGATGAGGCCGCCGACGCCGTTTTCCTTATAGCTCATGACGGCAAAGCCGATCATCTGGGCGCAGCAGCCTGCCACGGCAGCACCGCCGGCGAGGCCCGTCAGGCCGAGGGCCGCACAGATGGCGGCAGAGGAAATGGGCAGGGTCAGGGCGACGCCCACGATGACCGAGACGAGGATGCCCATGAGGAAGGGGGCCTGTTCAGTGGCCCACATGATGAGGGTGCCCACCTGGCTTGCGGCTGCGCCGATGGGGGCGGCGATGAGCATCGAGAGGCCGACGCCGGCAAAGATGGTCACCAGCGGGGTGACAAGGATGTCGACGCGGGTCTCCTTGCTGACGGCCTTGCCCAGCTCAGCGGCCACAATGGCGATGATGAGGACGGCCAGAGGGCCGCCTGCGCCGCCGAGGGCGTTGGAGGAGTAGCCCACCGTCACGAGGCTGAACAGTACCAGCGGCGGGCAGTGGAGCGCCCAGCCGATGGCCACGGCCATAGCCGGGCCGCTCATGGCCGAGGCGTAACCGCCCAGGTCCACCAGAGTCTCAAGCCCGGTCTGCTGGCCCAGCGTCTTGATGATGGTGCCGATGAGCAGGCTGGCGAACAGGCCCTGTGCCATCGCGCCCAGCGCCTCGATGAGGTAGCGCTGGGGGGTGATGACGATGTCCTTGCGTTTTAAGAAATCTTTTACATTTGACATAAAGAATCTGCCTTTCCGTCTTAACACGTTCAGAGTGCAGCAAAAGCTGCATGACCATCATGATACCATACACGTGTCAAGACAGCAAGAGGAAAACGCAAAAATCCCGTTTGGAACTCATCTTTTTTTCTTTTGGGTGCAATAATACGGCGGCTTGGTTCGTTTTCAACATGGAGCGTCGGCTGTGGTGGAAAACTTCCACGAAACGCCCCGCATGAGACACCGAAGGACATTGACGGGAGCTTGGGGTTGGGTGTATACTATAGACGTATAAATGGCATTTGAAGCACTTTTGGCGGCGAGAGGCCGCGTTAGAATACAGCTTGGAGGCAGAGCAAGCGGAATGAGACAGAAAGATACAGGAACACCAAAAAAGAAGACGCGCCGTGCGGCGGGCCAGATGGTGGCCTCGGCGGTGATGGCTCTTGCCATCGCGGTGGGCGGTTTTGGCACCACAGCCCTGCTGGCGTCCCAGCCTGCGGGTCTGACGGTGGAGCCGTCGGCTCTGCTGTGGGATGGCGAGACTGATGCGGCCCACAGCACCAAAAAGGAAACGAAGAAAAATAATACGGAAACTCCGAAAAATGACTCTGCATCCTCTGAGGCGGAGAGCACTGCTGCGTCTGCCGCGCAGCCGGCTGCTCCCAGCCAGAGCGTGAAAGAAGAGCCCGCTGCATCGGCGGCTCCGGCTGCACCTGCAGAGGAGACTGCCGCAGAGCCTGCAGCCCCGGAAACAGCTCCTTCTGCCCCCATGATGGGCGGCATCGACGAGCTGGAACAGGAGAACGGCTTCCCCCGCTTACAGAAGGAGACCGAGGCACTGGCCGCCGAAGACCCCCTGAGCGCCCCGGTGGAGCAGGATGCAGCGTCTCAGCCCGCCGAGCCGGAGACGAACTCCGAAGAGCAGAGCACCCTGCCGGTGAAGACCGAGGAAGGTACCATCCTGCTAACGCCGGAAGAGATACGCGCGGCGCTGGATGCGGGTACGCTGGATGCGAGCAACATTGATACTGCCTGTCTTACCGACGAGAACGGCCTGCTGAGCTGGCTGTGGAACCTCCTGTTCGGGAAAAGAGACGATGACAGCAGCACCCCGGCTCCGGCTCCGGTCTATTCCGGCTGGCGCACCGTGGGCGGCAAGACCTACTATTATGACCAGTACACCAACCAGCCGGTCACGGGCATCCAGTCCATCGACAACAAGCTCTATTACTTCGACGCCAACGGTGTCCAGCAGGACGCCACCTTCGGCATCGACGTCTCCAAATATCAGTCGAACATCGACTGGGAGCAGGTCAAGACGGCGGGCGTCAAGTTCGTCATCGTCCGCATCGGCTACCGCGGCTACGGCAGCGGCGCACTGGTGCTGGACCCCATGTTTGAGCAGCACTTCACCAATGCCCGGAACGCGGGCCTCAAGGTGGGCGTCTACTTCTTCAGTCAGGCAGTCAACGAGAACGAGGCCCGGGAAGAAGCGCAGGGCTGCGCCTATGTCCTGAACGGCCGCAAGCTGGACTACCCCATCTACTTCGATACTGAGGCCTCCGGCGGCAAGAATGGCCGTGCCGACGGTCTGGGCGTCGAAGACCGCACCAAGTGTGCCATCGCCTTCTGCGAGGAAGTCAAGGCCCAGGGCTATCAGCCGGGCGTCTACGCCTCCACCCTGTGGTTCCGCAAGCGCATCGACCTGAACCGGCTGAAGAGCTACAGCATCTGGAACGCCCATTATAATGTGGCCGGCAGCCCCATCGCCTGCGATATGTGGCAGGGTACCTGCACCGCCCGCATCCCCGGTTATGGCGGACAGATCGACGTGAACATCAGCTATGTGGGCTGAGGAGGCGCGCATGGACGTCATCCGCCTCATTGCCTCCGACCTTGACGCCACCCTGCTGGACGACCAGAGCCAGCTGCCGCCGGACTTTGCGGAGACTGTCCGCGCTCTGGCAGAGCGGGGCATCCGGTTCGCTGCCGCCAGCGGACGGCCCATCTATACCTTAGAGGAGATGTTCGCGCCCCTGCAGGACGACATCATCCTTGTGGGTGACAACGGCGGTGCCATCTGCTGGAAGGGCGAGAGCCTGTATCTCTCCGAGATGGACGCTGCCGACTGGCACACGCTGGCCGGGCAGGCCCGGAGCGCGGGCCACGCCGCCGTCCTCTGCGGGCTGGAAACGGCCTATGTGGAGGAGCAGTTCCGGCCATACGACAGGGTCTTCAAGAGATTCTACACCAAGGTGGAATATGTCCCTCATCTGGAGGACGTGACCGCCCGGGTGGATAAATTCACCATCTACTTCCCCGAGGGAGATGCCCAGAAGGGCTACGACGCGCTTTATGGCCCGGTCTGGGGCGGGCGCTTCTCGGTGGCGGTGGCCGGTGCAGACTGGGTGGACATCATGAACCCCGGCGTCCACAAGGGCGCGGCCTTGCTTCGGCTGGGGGAGCGTCTGGGCGTCCTGCCCGAGGGCATGATGGCGTTCGGCGACACCTTCAACGACGCGGAGATGCTGAAGGCGGCAAAATACGGTTTCCTTGTAGAGAACGGCTCGCCCGCCCTCCGGGAGGAGGTGTCCTTCCTCGCGCCGCCCAACACCAGCTCCGGCGTGATACAGGTCCTGCGCCGCGTTCTGGCCCAGAATGGCCGGGTCTGTGAATCGGATTTCAGAAGAGCAAAATAGAGAACGGCATCGGAGAAAAGCTCAGATGCCGTTCTTTTTTATTGGTATAAAAGTGCGCCCAGCACCGCCGAGAGCAGGATCATCCCGATGGGCGAAGGGGCTTTGCCCTTCGCTTTCTGCCAGACCAGCCGGATGATGGCCAGAAGTGCAAGGATGCCAATGCCCCGCCATGCGGGCGAGGGCGTTTCAGCGGCGGTGGAGATGCCCAGCAGAGTGCTCAGCCCCATGGTGAAGGCCGTGGAGAGGATGAGGGCCACGACGCAGGGCCGGACGCCGGAGAGGAAAGCTTCGACCCCGGCGTACTTGAGCAGGTCGTGGATGAGGGCCGCGATGAGCAGGATGATGAAAAAGGACGGCAGAACGACGCCCAGCGTGGCGCAGAACGCCCCCAGCACCCCGCCCTGCGACGCGCCGATGAAGGTGGCCATGTTGACAGCCAGCGGGCCGGGTGTGGACTCCGACACCGCGATGAAGCTCAGAAACTCGGCCTCAGAGAGCCAGCCGTTGAGCAGGACTTTCTCCCGGATGAGGGAGATCATGCCGTAGCCGCCGCCGAAGGAGACGGCACCGATCTCCAGGAAGGTGAGGAATAATTTCAGAAACATCTTACTTCCCTTCCTTTCTGCGGCCGATGAGCCATGCAGCCACACCTGCCGCACCGCTGAGAAGGATGAGCAGGATGGACGAGATACTGACACCGGCCAGCGAGAGGCCCACCATCACCAGCATGACGGCGGCGAGAACGCCGGTGGCAAAGGGCGACTTGTCCAGCGCTTTGAGCATCCGCACGCCTGCCGAGAAGATGAGGTAGATGACGCAGACCTGAATGCCCTTGAAGGCGTTGGCGATGACAGTGAGCTGGGTGAACTGCTCGAAAAACAGCGAGATGGCGTAGATGATGAGGAAGGACGGCAGGCAGACAGCTACCGTGGCCGTGGCCGCGCCGGGAACTTTGGCCAGCTTGTAGCCGAGGTAGGTGGCGCTGTTGATGGCCACCGGTCCGGGGGTGGATTCCGCGATGGCGGTCATGTCGAGGAATTCGTCTTTGTCCAGCCATTTGCGGCGCTGGATGAACTCTTCTTCCAGCAGGGCGATCATGGCGTAGCCGCCGCCGAAGGTGAACAGACCGATTTTGAAAAAGGTGAAAAACAGCGTCTCGAGGCTTTTGGCCTCCTGTGCTGGAGTGTTATGTTTCATGGGCAGAGCCTCCTTTCCTTTATCTTACACGCGGGAAAGCACGACGTCAATAGCGGAGAAAAAGCGGGATTTTGCTTCCAGCGGCTTTACAATCCGGCCAAAAGGCGGTATTCTTTACCCATACCACTCTAAGATTCAGGAGGAAACGATGGACATCCGCCAGCTGCATTATTTTCTGGTCCTCTGCGAGGAGATGAACTACACCCGCGCGGCCCAGCGCCTGTTTTTATCCCGACAGGCTCTGCGTCAGAGCATCTCGGCCCTCGAGGCCGAATTGTGCGGGCCGCTCTTCCTCAGCGCCCACCACAAGCTCAGCCTCACCGACCGGGGCGTGAGCCTGCAGCGCCATGCCGCGCCGGTGGTGGAGCAGTTCCAGCAGATGCAGGCGGCGCTCCACGCCGAGATACAGTCGGCCCAGCCGGTGCGCATCGGCATCAGTGTCTCGCTGGTGCCGGACTATCTGCCCGGCCTTGAGACCCAGCTGGACAAGTTCCGCCAGCAGTACCCCCACATCGAGATGCGGTTCCGCCTGCTGGACAACGACGCCGTGGCCGAGGGCGTGGAGCAGGGCGAGCTGGATGCGGGCCTTGTGATGGACCTGGGCTGTGCCGCACCGGTGCTGGCCCGCACCACCCTGCGGGCCGACCCGGCCTGCCTGCTGGTGCCGCGCGGCCACCCCTTCTGGGAAAAGGAGAGTGTGCCGCTGGCCGAGCTGCGGAACCAGAGGGTCCTTCTGCCCAGCCTGCGGCAGGACCTGTTCGCCCCGCTGTGGGAGGCCTGC
This sequence comes from Faecalibacterium longum, assembly GCF_040094125.1. Lineage (NCBI taxonomy): Bacteria > Bacillati > Bacillota > Clostridia > Eubacteriales > Oscillospiraceae > Faecalibacterium > Faecalibacterium longum. The sequence continues at coordinate 16,780 of NZ_JBBNIH010000148.1, read as the reverse complement.
GCCCGGGCGGGCTTTGCGCCCAACGCTGAGATAGGCCCCAGCTTTTATCAGGCGTACTACCTCGTGCAGGAGCAGCTCTGCACCTGCCTGACCCGGTACGAGCCGGGCGCGCGGCGGGAGCTGGATCGGGTGCGGGATGTCCTGCTGGAAGACCTGCCGCCCCTCTGCGTCTCACTTTTGCAGCGGCGCGACCATACGTCGGCTTATATCGACCTGCTGCGCAGCTACCTGATGGAGGTGCTGGGCGGTGCGGCCAGCCTGCCGCCCCGGCGCGGACGGTCGGCGAAGCCCTTCTATAACCTGCCCGTCCTGTCCAGCGCGGCGGCAAAGCCCGCCGTGGTACATCCTGCCCCCGGCACTCAGCTGCCCTTTGAGGGCGGACACAACTTCCGCGAGCTGGGCGGCTACGAGGCCGATGAGGGCAAGCACATCAAGTGGGGCCAGATCTACCGGGGCATCCCGACGTGGAAACTCACCAGCGAGGCTGACCGGAAGCTGCTGGATTCTCTGGGCCTGCGCCTCATCCTCGATCTGCGCAGCGAGGCCGAAGCGGCCGAGACGCCCGACTACGTGCCGGACGGCGCGCGGCTGGTGCGCATCTGCGGTCTCTGCCTCGAGAACGGCAAAGAGGTGGACTTTTCGCCCGAAGACCGGGAGAACCTGCTGAAGGGAATGCCCGACGAGGGCCGTCGGATGGCGGACGCCATGTACGAGCGGATGCTCTTCGGCAACAAGGCGTACAAGGAGCTGTTCCGTGCGCTGGAAGCCGGTGAGACGCCGGTGCTCTTCCACTGCTCGGCGGGCAAGGACCGCACCGGCGTGGCCGCCATGCTCATCCTGCTGGCGCTGGGCGCGTCGGACAAGACCATCGCCGAAGATTTTGAGAAGACGAACATCTGGCGCAGGCCGGAGCTGGAAGCCGTCTGGGCCGAGCACGCTGAGGAGATCGCCGCTGACCCTGCCCGGAAGGACTTCTACCTCGGCGTGTTCGGCGTCCACCCGGAGTCTGCTCCCTTCGTGCTGAGCATCATCCGGGAGCGCTATGGCAGTGCCGACGCCTATCTGGAAGCCGAATACGGCCTCACTCCGGCCCGCCTGATGCGCCTGCGCCGGATGTATCTCGAATAAATAAAAAAATAATTTCCGCTTTCGGCCTTACTTCTCCTTGACATTGTGCAAAATGTTTCGTAATATAAGAAGTAGTATGGAATCTAAGACGCTGCAGGCGGAACATTCCGCGACCAGATATTTCAATGGGGCTTCATCTGCCCGTTTTTATAAGCACATCTTGTAAATCGAAAAGCTGCACCAGACCTACCGCACAGGAAGATTTTTCTCTGCGTCTGTTCTTGTTGGCCTCTTTTGCGTTGAAAATTTGATTTATGTCTGGCCCGCGTTCGGCCGCACAGCGTCTCCTGCCTGTTAAAGCAAAATTTGACTGTTAAGGAGAGTGAAGAACAATGACCGTGATCGGAGTGATCGTGGCATTGATCGTTGCTGTCGCTGCCGCAGCTGCGGGCTATTTTATTGGTTACAACAACCGTAAAAAGACCGCAGAGGCCCAGATCGGCAGCGCCGAGGCCGAGGCGACCCGGCTGGTGAACGAAGCGATCAAGACCGCCGACCAGAAGCGCAAGGAAGCTATTCTGGAAGCAAAGGATGAGGCTTTCCGCCTGAAAGCCGAGGTCGATGCCCAGAAGGCAGAGGCCGATAAAGAGATCAAGCAGCGCCGTGCGGAGATCAGCCGCCAGGAGAACCGCATCGACCAGAAGGAAACTGCCCTCGACCGCAAGACCGAGGCTCTGGAAAAGCGCGAGGAAGAGCTGAAAAAGAAGCACGAGGAGGCCGAGGCCCATCTGGCCGAGGTCGATGCCCTGCGCGCCAAGGAGATGGAGCGTCTGGAAACGCTGGCCGGCCTGAGCCAGGAGGACGCCCGCGAAGTGCTGTTGCACAAGGTGGACGAGGAGCTGACCCACGAGAAGGCCATCCGCGTCGCCGCCTACGAGACCGATTTGAAGGAGAACTGCGACGGCATCGCCCGCAACCTCATCGGCCAGGCCATCAGCCGCTGTGCTGCTGACCACTGCAGCGAGACCACCGTCAGCGTCGTCCCGCTGCCCAGCGACGAGATGAAGGGCCGCATCATCGGCCGTGAGGGCCGCAATATCCGCGCCCTTGAGACGGCCACCGGCGTTGACCTTATCATTGATGATACCCCGGAGGCCATTACCCTGTCCTCCTTCGACCAGACCCGCCGCGAGGTGGCCCGCATGACGCTGGAGCGCCTTATCGGCGATGGCCGCATCCACCCCGCCCGCATTGAGGAAACGGTGGAAAAGTGCCGCCACGACCTCGAACTGCAGATGAAGCGGGAGGGCGAGCGCGCTGTTATGGAGCTGGGCATCCACGGCCTGCACCCCGACCTCATCAAGCTCATCGGCCGCCTGAAGTACCGCACCAGCTTTGGCCAGAACGCTCTGACCCACAGCATGGAAGTGGCCTGGCTGGCTGGCCTGCTGGCAGGCGAGATGGGTGTGAACGTCACGCTGGCACGCCGTGCCGGTCTGCTGCATGACATCGGCAAGGCTCTTGACCATGAGATCGAGGGCAGCCATGTCCAGATCGGTGTGGACATCTGCCGCAAGTACAAGGAAAACACCCAGGTCATCCACGCTATCGAGGCCCATCACGGCGATGTGGAGCCCAAGACTCCGCTGGCCTTCATCATTCAGGCCTGCGACGCCATCAGCGCTGCCCGTCCGGGCGCCCGCCGCGAGAATGTCGAGAGCTATGTGAAGCGTCTGGAGAATCTGGAGGAGATCTCTTCCAGCTTTGAGGGCGTCGAGCAGGCATTCGCCGTGCAGGCTGGCCGCGAAGTGCGCATCATGGTCAAGCCCGACGTCATCAGCGACGATCAGGTCATCCTGCTGGCCCGCTCCATCGCAAAGAAGATCGAGGATACGCTGGATTACCCCGGCCAGATCAAGGTCAATGTCATCCGCGAGAGCCGTGCCGTCGAGTACGCAAAATAAAATATCGAAAGATAGAAAGAGCCGCTGTGCGTATGCACAGCGGCTCTTTTGGCATATTGGATCCATTGCGAAATGGCGAAACTTGTGGTATTCTGTAGATGTCGGCCATCCGACTCCATAAAATGGGGGAGGAGGTGATATAAATGAATACAATGCTTTCGTTTGCGCTGTCCGTCGCAGCAAATGTGGTAGCTCATTGCATTTGCAAGTGGCTTGATGAACAGTTCAAGGCCGGCAAGCACTAACCCCTAGCGAGCAGAAAACCCCTTCGGTATGAACGGTACCGTAGGGGTTTTCCTGTTGCTCTTGGTGATACAAATGAACACCATTGTTTTCGTTTGCAACTCTATTATATGCAGTTTGAGATGAAAAGTCAAGCCGCATACAAGAAAGAGTAAGCGAATGAGAATATCGTTCCGACGTGAAATTCAAAATTTTTTCATAATTTACTTGACAACAGGGTTTGTATGTAGTATACTCCACAGCAACCGAACAAACATACATACAAAGTAGGTTTATGCCAAATGGGAGGAACATCATGGGAGAGCGAATGTGTTGACAGACAAAAACGACATCACACTCAAAAATAAAGGAGAATCCGTTTTATGTCTGTAGAAATTCTGGATCTGGCCGCACTGGCCCTGACTGCCGTATTTTTTGCCCTGCTGTACTACCTGCACAAGAAAAAGCACGTTGACTTCGGCGTGCGCACCATTCTGGCTGTGGGCCTCGGCCTCATTGTGGGCCTCGTGTTCAAGGGCCACCACACCTATGTCGCCGCTGTGGGTACCATCTACGCCCACGTCGTTTCGGCTGTGGTCATCCCGCTGCTGATCTTCAGTATCATTTCCAGCATCACCAATCTGGGCAATTCCGTCCGTCTGAAGAACATCGGCCTCAAGACTGTTTTCTTCCTCGTCCTGAACACCTTTTTCGCCAGCCTCATCACCCTGATCGCTGGTGTCGTGACCAACATTGGCCACGGTGTGAAGTATGAGCTGGCCACCGACTACACCGCCAAGGAAGTCCCCACCTTTGTGGACACGGTTATCAGCCTCTTCCCCCAGAACCTCGCTTCCCACTGGGCAAACGGCGAGGTGGTGCCTATCGTGGTCTTCTGCATTCTGGTCGCCATCAGCTACAACAAGATTGCCGCCAAGAAACCCGAGGAGGTCGCCCCCTTCAAGAAGTTTATCGACGCCGGTGACGTTGTGATGGGCCGCGTGGTCAGCTATGTCATCTCCTTCACTCCGTATGCCGTCCTGTCCCTCATCGCCCGTGCTGTCAGCCGCTCTTCTCCGGCCGACCTCGTCCCCCTGCTGAGCGTTCTGGTGCTGGCTTATGTCCTCTGCGCGATTCAGGCCTTCGTGGTCGAGGGCGCGCTCATCAAGATCGTCGGCAAGCTGGATCCTGTCCAGTTCTTCAAGGGCGTCTGGCCCGCCGGCACTGTCGCCTTCACTTCTCAGAGCAGCGTTGGCACCATCCCTGTCACGGTCAACCAGCTGACCAAGAAGCTGGGCGTCAACGAGGACATCGCCGCCTTTGGTGCAAGTCTGGGTGCAAACCTCGGTATGCCGGGCTGCGCCGGTGTCTGGCCCACCCTGCTGGCTGTCTTTACCATCCACCTGCTGGGCATTGACTACACCCCGGTGCAGTACGCCTTCCTCGTTGTGCTGGCTGTCGTCGTCTCCATCGGTACCGTCGGCGTGCCTGGCACGGCTACCATCACTGCTACCGCTCTGTTTGCTGCTGCCGGTCTGCCGGTGGAAGCCATCATCCTGCTTTCGCCCATTTCCAGCATTGCTGATATGGCTCGTACTGCCACCAACGTCGTCGGCGCTGCCGTCGCTACCACCCTTGTGGCTGCCACCGAAGGCCAGCTGGACAAGGCTGTGTACAATGGCAAGGTCGAAGTACCAGCTGCCGAGGCAGTCTGAGCACTTTTCAAAGTGCTTTTGAGACAAAACTTCAGGCACATAAAGTAAAATAAAGTCCGGACAGCCCACTATGCCGAGAAAGCATAATGGGCTGTTTTCTTTATAAAAGAAAGATGCGACACGAAACTGTACGCGGCAAAAGCACAAGTAATACTTATTTCACATGAACTGTACTTCACATGAATACACATCAAGGGCAAAACTATACAAAATTCAAATCGGAATTTTGACGTGTAGTTGGTCAAACTACAGAAATCGTCGGGTTGAGGGTATAAATTTGGCAAAAAGTCTTTTCTTTCGGCGGTGGACGATGTATAATGCGGCCAAGGCACAAGGGTGTGCAGAAAGCTCCAGAGGGGGAGCAGAACACCTTGTGCATTTTTCAGAAACAGTCGCTTTAATACGTTAAAGCGGTGTTAGAGAGGGGAAAAGATATTATGAGATTCGATCGTCGTATTTCGCGTCGCAGCTTTCTGGCAGCAGCAGGCGTATCCGCAGCAGCTCTGGCCCTGACGGCCTGCGGAGGCTCCAGCTCCACGGCAGCGTCTACCGCTGCCTCCACCGGTGCTTCCAGCGCAGCTGGCACTGCCGCAGGCGGCACCCTGAACATCATGCTGGAGACTGAGGTCCAGTCTCTGGACCCGCAGATCGCCACCGACGGCACCTCCTTTGAGGTCATCGCCGACTACACCGACGGTCTGATGCAGATGGACGCCGACGGCGCAGCTGTCCCGGCCCTCGCCGAGACCTACGACATCAGCGAGGACGGCAAGACTTATACCTTCCACCTGCGCGATGCAAAGTGGTCCAACGGTGACGCCGTCACCGCAGCCGACTTCGTGTTCGGCTGGCAGCGTGCTGTTGACCCCGCCAATGCTTCCGAGTATTCCTATATGCTGTCTGACATCGGCCAGGTGGTCAACGCCGCAGAGATCATTGCCGGTGAGAAGCCCGTCACGGATCTGGGCGTGACCGCAGTGGATGACAAGACCCTCGAAGTTCAGCTGAACGTCCCTGTCAGCTACTTCCTGAGCCTGATGTACTTCCCCACCTTCTACCCTGTCAACGAGGCATTCTTCAACACCTGCAAGGATACCTTCGGTACCAGCCCCGACACCGTCCTGTCCAACGGTGCATTCATCCTGACCGACTACCAGCCCGCTGCTACCGCATTCGAGATGACCAAGAACCCCGACTACTACGACGCTGCAAACATCGCTCTGGATGGTCTGGCCTATCAGGTCATCAAGGACAGCCAGCAGGCTCTGATGAGCTTCCAGACCGGCGCACTGGATCTGACCCTGCTGAACGGTGAGCAGGTGGATCAGGTAAAGGACGACCCCCAGTTTACCAGCGTGGGCGCCGGCTACCTGTGGTACATCAGCCCCAACATCGATGCGGTGCCTGAACTGGCAAACGAGAACCTGCGCAAGGCTATGACCTCTGCTCTGGACCGCGACGCCATCACCGGCGACGTCCTGAAGGACGGCTCTGCTCCCTGCTACACCGCCGTGCCTCCGCAGTTTGCCACCGGCCCGGACGGCAGCGATTTCAGCGCCGACCAGACCAAGTTCGCTGATTCCTGCGCATTCGATGCAGCCAAGGCAGCCGAGTATTACGAGACCGCCAAGAGCGAGCTGGGCAAGGACGGCTTCTCCTTCGACATGATCGTTGATGCCGACGATGCACCTCAGAAGGTGGCACAGGTCGTCAAGGAGCAGCTCGAGACCACTCTCCCCGGCCTAACCGTGAACCTGACCGTCGAGCCCAAGAAGCAGCGCGTGCAGGATATGCAGGACGGTAACTTCCAGCTGGGCCTGACCCGCTGGGGTCCCGACTACGCTGACCCCATGACCTACCTGGGTATGTGGGTCACCGGCAACTCCAACAACTACGGTCTGTGGAGCGACGCCGAGTTTGACTCCATCATCGAGGAGTGCACCACCGGCGACCTCTGCACCGACCCCGAGGGCCGTTGGGCAGCTCTGTACGATGCAGAAGCCATCGTTCTGGAGCAGGCAGTCATCTTCCCGCTGTACGGCCAGTGCAATGCCGAGATGATCTCCAGCGCCGTTACCGGCGTGGATTTCCACCCGGTGGCCCTGAACCGTGTGTACAAGCGGGCCGCAAAGAACGCTTAAAGAAAAAACGCTGAACAAAGGCCGCACAGTGGCCCGCAAAAGCCACTGTGCGCCTTTTTGGCATTGTACTTGTCCGCGGCCTGCGCACGACTGACTGCGGACAGGAAAACCAAAGGGGGTTCACCTGACGTGAAAAAATATACGCTCAAGCGTATCCTCACCTCGCTGTTTACGCTGCTGGCCATCCTGCTGGTGCTGTTCATCCTGATGCAGCTGATGCCCGGCTCGCCCTTCAACGACGAAAAGCTGACAGCCGATATGAGAGCCGCGCTCTATGCAAAATACGGCCTTGACCAGCCGATCTACATCCAGTTCTTCCGCTACGTGGGCAATATGCTCCGGGGCGATCTGGGTGTGAGCTACAACATCTCCAAAAATACGCCTATCTCCCAGCTCATCCAGTCCCGCCTGCCCATCTCGATTCAAATCGGCGGCATGGCTGTTATGCTGGGCGCTCTGGTGGGCCTTATGCTGGGCATTGTGGCTGCCCTCAAGCGGGATACCATTTTTGATACCATTGCCACCATTATCTCGGTCATCGGCGTGTCGGTGCCGTCCTACGTTTTCGCACTGGCCCTGAGCTACACCTTCGGCTTCAAGCTCCGCTGGTTCCCGATGCTGTTCTCCGCCAAGGATGTCTTAGGTTCGAGTGTCCTGCCCAGCGTGTCGCTGTCCATGTTCACCATGGCATCCATCGCCCGCTTCACCCGAAGCGAGATGATAGAAGTCCTCGACTCTGACTATATGCTGCTGGCCGAGAGCAAGGGCATCTCCGGCCCGGCGCTGATCTTCCGCCACGCCCTGCGCAATGCGCTCATTCCTATTATTACGGTTTTGGCCCCCCTCATCGTTGATTTGATGACCGGCTCGCTGGTGGTCGAGAAAATTTTCGCCATCCCCGGCGTGGGCAGCCTGCTGGTGACGGCCATCCAGTCCAACGACTACAACGTGGTCATTGGTCTGAGCTTCATCTACAGCGCCATGTACATTGGCATCATGCTGGTCGTTGACCTGCTGTACGGCATCATCGACCCGCGCATCCGTCTGGCAAAGGGGGACGACTGATATGGCAGAAAAAGCGATTCGACTGGGCGGCGAAAGCACCGCCGCAGCCATCACGCAGGCCGTGCAGGAACTGTACCCTGAGCATAAGTTCACCGAGGCAGAGTTTGCCCGGAAGGACAACGCGGCTGAAATCGCGGTGGATACCAACTTCGCGGCCCAGAGCTTCTGGAAAGACGTCCGCATCCGCTTCTTCCGCAAGAAGAGCGCCGTGCTGGGCCTCGTGATGATCATGATCATCCTGCTGCTGGCCATCTTTGGCCCGGGAATGAATGCTTATACTTATTCCGGCCAGGATCTGAGCCAGAAGAATTTTGCGCCTCGCGTCCCCGGCATCGAGCAGCTCGGCATTCTGGACGGCAGCGAAAAGATGAGCACGACCACCGGTACCAAGATCGTCAACAACTATGTCGAAAAAGGCAAGGATGACGTCTACTACTGGTTCGGCAGCGACCTCTATGGCCGCGACATCTGGACCCGTACTTGGGAAGGCGCCCGCGTCTCCCTTATCATCGCCGTGGCGGCTGCCGTCATTGATATGCTCATCGGCATGAGCTATGGCCTCATCTCGGGCTACTTCGGCGGCAAGGTGGATATGCTGATGCAGCGCTTTCTTGAAGTTGCCAACGGCATCCCCCGTCTGGTCATCGTTACGCTGCTGCTTCTGGTGCTGCAGCCCGGCATGATCACCATCATCTTCGCTCTGATGCTGACCGAGTGGGTGGGCATGAGCCGCATCGCCCGCGCTGAGATGCTCAAGCTGAAGGACCAGGAATTCGTTCTGGCTTCCCGCACTCTGGGTGCCGGCAGCTTCTTCATTATCTTTAAGGAAGTGCTGCCCAACATCATCGGACCCATCATCACTCAGGTCATGTTCAGCATCCCCACCGCGATCTTTACCGAGGCATTCCTTTCCTTCGTGGGTCTGGGCATCCCGGTGCCGCAGTGCTCGCTGGGTTCCCTGATCAGTGAGCTGTACAACAGCTTCACCACCCATCCCTATCAGATCATCCCGCCCATCGTGGTCATGAGCCTACTGATGCTCAGCTTCAACCTGCTGGCCGACGGCCTGCGCGAGGCACTTGACCCCAAGATGAAGAGTATGTAAGGAGGCGCACAACATGCCTGATACGAAAAGAGAACAGGTCTTGTCGGTGCGAGACCTTGATATTACCTTTAAGACGACGGCTGGCCCCGTCCACGCCATCCGCGGCGTGAACATCGACCTGTACAAGGGCGAGACGGTGGCGCTGGTGGGTGAGTCTGGTTCCGGTAAGTCCGTCACCATGAAGGCGGCCATGGGCATTCTGGCCCAGAACGCCAAGGTGAACAGCGGCAGCATCCAGTTCAGCTACCATCACGCCGACGGCAGTCCTGAAACCGTCGATCTGCTGCAAAAAGATAAAAAGTGGATCCGCCGCCACATCAACGGCAAGCGCATCGCCATGGTCTTTCAGGACCCCATGACCAGCCTTGACCCCACCATGACCATCGGCAAGCAGATCATGGAAGGGATGCTCTGGCACTTCAAGATGCCCAAGGCTGAGGCATATCAGAAGGCCCTCAAGCTGCTGGAAGAAGTCGGTATCACCGACGCCGAAAAGCGGATGAAGAGCTACCCGCACCAGCTGTCCGGCGGTATGCGTCAGCGCGTGGTCATCGCCATCGCGCTGTCCTGCGACCCGGACCTGCTCATCTGCGATGAGCCCACCACCGCACTGGATGTGACCATTCAGGCAAAGATCCTTGAGCTTATCCGCAGCATCCAGAAGGAGCGCGGCATTTCGGTCATCTACATCACCCATGACCTCGGCGTCGTGGCAAAGGTGGCGGACTATGTCGATGTCATGTACGCGGGCAAGATCGTGGAGACCGGCACCATCGACGAGATCTTCTACGACCCGCGCCACCCCTACACCTGGGGTCTGCTGTCGGCCATGCCCGACCTCGATACCGCCGACGAGCGCCTGTACACCATCCCCGGTTCGCCGCCGAACCTGCTGCATGAGAAGGCCGGCGACGCCTTCGCACCCCGCAACAAGTACGCGCTGGAGATCGACGACGAGATCGACCCGCCCATGTTCAAGATCAGCGACACCCACTTCGCAGCTACCTGGCTGCTGGACCCCCGCGCTCCCAAGGTGGAGATGCCGCCTGAGCTGAAAGACCGTGTGGCCCGTATGAGCGCAGAAGCAAAAAAGATCGAGGAGGCGGAGTAAATGGCAGCACAGAGCGCTACCCCTCTTCTGAAGGTCGAGGGACTGAAGCAGTATTTCAAGGTGAACAAGAACTTCACCGTCAAGGCCGTGGACGATGTCAGCTTTGAAATTTATCCCGGCGAGACGTACGGTCTGGTGGGTGAGTCCGGCTCGGGCAAATCCACCATTGGCCGCAGCATCATCCGGCTGTATGATCCCACCGCAGGCAAAATCACCTTCGACGGGCAGGACATCAGCGGCCGTCTGTCTCACGCCCAGAACAACACCCTGCGCACCCAGATGCAGATGATATTCCAGGACCCGATGGCGTCCCTGAACCCCCGCAAGAAGGTGGAGGACATCATCGGCGAGGGTCTGGACATCCACCATATGTACAAGACCCAGGACGAGCGCCGCGAAAAGGTGGAGAAAATTCTGGAGAAGGTCGGCCTTGCGCCCGAGCACGCTGAGCGCTACCCCCACCAGTTCTCCGGCGGTCAGCGCCAGCGCGTCGGCATCGCCCGCGCCCTCATCATGAACCCGAAGCTCATCATCGCCGACGAGTGCATCTCGGCACTGGACGTGTCGATCCAGGCACAGGTCGTCAACCTGATGAAGGACATCCAGCAGGAGACCGGCACAGCCTACCTGTTCATCGCACACGACCTGTCCATGGTCAAGTACATCTCCGACCGTATCGGTGTGCTCCATCTGGGCCACCTGCTGGAAACGGGTACGACGGAAGAAATTTTTGCAGATCCCATTCATCCCTACACCCGGAGCCTGCTGTCGGCTATCCCGCTGCCGAACCCGGTGGTGGAAAAGCGCCGCGTGGCCGAGACTTACGACTATGCCACTTCCGGCATCGACTACAGCAAAGGCACCAGCCACCTCGTCAGCGGCAGCCACTACGTCAAGTGTACCGATGAAGAGTTTGCAAAGTGGTGTAAATAAAATGAAAACGCAAGTCTCTTGACAACCTGCGTTCTAACGTCTATAATGAAGACAAAGAAAGGCGCTGTCCGCTCAGTGGTCAGCTCCCTCCTCTATCACGGAAATTTAAGAATAAATGACCGCTTGAGTTTGGTAGACTGTAGGGCGGTCATTTTTCTTGTCATTTTTTAGAATAGTTCTTTGCCCGAGGCTTGTCACGAAAGACATCCCTCGAGATCATCCATGTCACATTGATGACACCGATGATGACTGTGGCCAAAAGGTTCAGTGCAGAAAAAACGATATTCAAAATATCCATGATGGATTCCTCCTTCAAGTCTTTCATGTATAAATGATTAAGACCATCCGGAGGATGACAAAAATTGGACTTCCTCCGGACGGCACACGGAACGTGATGCCGAGGAGGGAGCATGACCGCTGCACTTGCAGGACAGCGCCTCTCTAATCACAGAATAACACAAATAGCAATGGATTTCAATGGCACGGCCTACCTTATATAGTGGGATTCAAAATGTCTTCGGGCAGGGCGTTGTATTCCACACGGAAATTTGGTATCATATACAATATGGCTTTTGTTATGTGATGCGGCGCGATTTGCGCCCGGAGAGATATTGGGAGGAACGATATGATAATCCCCGGCATCCTGTTTCTTTTGGGATTGCTCTGCCTTATCAAGGGCGGTGACTGGTTCGTGGACGGCGCATCGGCGCTGGCCCGTCGGTTCCACCTGCCGGAACTGCTCATCGGCGCAACGGTGGTGTCCATCGGCACTACCCTGCCCGAGGTGATGGTGTCCACCATCTCGGCGGTGTCCGGCCACGGCGAGATCTCCTACGGCAACGCCATCGGTTCTGTCATCTGCAACGCGGCCCTCATCGCGGCCATTACGGTGGCCGTGCGGCCCGGCAAGGTGGACCCCAAGACCCTGCGTGTGCCGGTGGCTTTCTTCTTTGCAGCTGCGGCCATCTACTGCGTGGCAGCTTACGGCATGGGCCGCTTTACCCGTCCGATGGGCCTGCTGATGCTGGGGATGTTCGTGGCCTATATGGCGGCGAATGTCTGGCAGATGAAAAATGCTCCGGCAGAGCCGGAGCATGAGGAAGAGCCGATGGGCATCGGAAAAATCGTCCTGCTGCTGGTGGTGGGCGCAGCCCTCATCGCGCTGGGCGCGAACCTACTGGTGGACAACGGCACCATCATCGCGCAGGCGATGGGCGTGCCGGAATCGGTCATCGCGCTGACCTTCGTGGCGCTGGGTACCTCGCTGCCTGAGCTGGTCACAGCCATTACTTCGCTGATGAAGGGCCACAGCGACCTCTCGCTGGGCAATGTCGTGGGTGCGAATGTCTTCAACCTCGTGCTGGTCAGCGGCATGTCGGTGACACTGGCACCGTTTGAAATCCCTCAGAGTGCGACCCTGTTCGGTATCAACTCGAGTCTGGTGCTCGAGCTGCCCGTGATGCTGCTGGTGATGGTGCTGCTGACCATCCCGGCGCTGGTGCGTGGAAAGCTCTCCCGTGTGCAGGGTGTGGCGCTGCTCTGCATCTATGCCGCATTCTGCGCAGTGCAGTTTACAATGTAAAACTGCGCAAATCGACAAAAAGCAATCTTTTCTCTGTTGACAAGCGTTGGCAGGATCCTTTATTATAAGAGTATAATGGTTCGTCCAATAGGGCGGACAGAGAAAATGACCGCCGCGGAGCAGGAGACCGCAGCGGTCATTTTTGCTTGTCTTGAAAAATGTTGTCAGGAAACGAACACTGCCACGACGAGCGCCTGACCGCCGATGACGCCGACGGCAAAGCCGGATCTCTGGCAGTCGTAAGGCTGATAAGAATCCGACGAAACCAGAAGATTCCGATTGTCGATGAGCTTTCCAGCAACGGGGCCAAACTCTGCATCTTCTTTCAGGACGCCGTCCTCCAGAATGTCGGCAGAGAGGAAGGAATAACTGACCCAGTAAGTTTCGCTGGACGAGGGAGAAATTCTGCTCAGAACAGCGTCGGCACAATTCGCGCGGCAATATTCATCTTCGGGATTTTCGGCTAAAAACTCGACCGCTTTGTTGATGTCGCCGCCGGAGTTCTGCGCAAGATACAGAAATACAGCCTCAGCAGCAGAGTCACTGCCCTGTATAAAATGGTTGGAGATCTGGACGCGGTGGAAATACTCCTGATTCAGAGCAGAAAGAAGCTGCGTCTTTCCCTGAGAGCTGTCATCCGGGGGAATGTCTGGCGGCTGGACAAACTGTCCTGTTCCTATCCCGATCTGACAGCTGCAGAGCAGAAGCAGGAGACTGAGAACAGCTCCACAAATAAAACTGCATCGTCTGACACACTGCATCATGGTGGGACCTCCTGCCGGCATGGCGCGATTTCGCTGAGATGGAGCAGAAACGATGAAATACAACTCGCTGCAGCGCTTTTCATCTTTTATGACACAATGATATGATTTCAACGACAGAATGTCAATGTCTTTGCAGAAACTCGCAAAAATCTGGAAAAATAGCCAATGTGGGCTGTTGAAATTTGACGTATCAGACAATTTTTGGAAAATGAAAAACAGCCCCAACTAAAAAGCGGGGCTGCTGCAATTACTGGGAGAATATTGAACTTTTTACTCGAGGCTCAAGCTGTCCAGTACTTCATTCACTACATCCAGCGCCACCTGTCCGGGTGCGCTGGCCTGCCCGGGGTTGGCGAAGGTCATGGCAGAGCCGAACGTCTCACCGCACAGGCGGCTCACTGCACCCAGCGCACCCATGCTCATGGTGATGACGGGCGTTTCGGGGTGCTGCTCTGCCATCTCTGCTGTGGCGGCCAGCAATTCGAGGACGTCAGATGGAGAGTTCGGCATCACAGCCAGTTTGGGCAGGTCGGCTCCGGTCTGCTGCATGGCGGTCAGGCGTGTGACCATCTCCGTCCGGGACGGCGTTTTGTGGAAATCATGGCTGGAACAAACCACTGCGACACCGGCCTTGTGCGCTTGCCCGATGAGGGCCGGAAGTTCTTCTTGATTGGGGAAGAACTCGACGTCAAGCAGATCGGCACAGCCGCTGACACAGACCGTGCCGCAGAAATCAGCGTATTGCTGCGGCGTCAGGGAGGTTTCTCCACCCTCTGCTTTGGTACGGAAGGTCACGAGCAGGAGCTTTTCGCCCAGCGCTGCTCGCAGACCGGACAGCACCCGCTTCAGTGCGGCAGCATCCAGAGCATCAGAAAACCAGTCGGCCCGCCACTCGATGCAGTCAGCTTTCAGCGCGGACAGCCGCCTGGCCTCACGGAGAATATCGTCCTCTGTGCGGGCGACGATGGGCAGGATGACTTTCGGGCGGCCTGCGCCGATGCAGCAGCCGCGGATGGTGATGCTGGACATGATAACTACCTCACTGCAAAAAAGATACTTTCATCATACGGCCTGTCCCGCCGCTTGTCAAGCCTGCCGGAGCAAAAACCGAAAGCAAGTCGTTTTTTGTGGAAATTTGCACTTGCGGGATGGCCGAAAATCGTTTACAATAAGCGCAGCAAAGGCAGTGTGGCCCGCATGGGGCTGCGCTGCCTTTTTCGTTTTGGGAGGGAAAGAAAATGAAGGAAATGAAAACGACTGCGCAGGTGCTGGTGGACTGTCTGGAAGCTGAGGGCGTCGATGTGATGTTTGGCATTCCGGGCGAAGAGACGCTGGATTTGATGTTTGCGATTCGAGACAGCAAGATACGCTTCATCCCGGTGCGCCACGAGCAGGGTGCGGCCTTTATGGCGGATGTCTATGGCCGTCTGACCGGCCGGGCCGGCGTCTGCCTGTCCACCCTTGGCCCCGGTGCTACCAACCTTGTCACCGGTGTGGCGGATGCTTATCTGGACGGTGCGCCGCTGGTGGCCATCACGGGCCAGGTCGGCACCGACCGGATGCAGCTCACCAGCCACCAGTACCTTGACCTGACCGCGATGTTTGAGCCTATCACCAAGCGCTCGAAGCAGATCATCCGCCCCGACACGGTGGGCGAAATTGTGCGGCTGGCCTTCAAGCACGCCGAAAAGGGCAAGCCGGGCGCGACCCATATCGACCTGCCCCAGAATATCGCAAAAATGCCCGCCGACGCTGTGCCGCTCAAGCGCCAGCAGATGCATGAGGTCTATGCGGACCCGACCCACATTGCAGCGGCAGGAAAAATCATCAGTGAGGCGAAAAATCCGGTCATCCTTGCAGGCGCAGGTGCCGTGCGCGGCCATGCCGCCGCCGCTGTCACCGAGCTGGCTGACCGTTTGCACATCCCGGTGGTCAACACTATGATGGCCAAGGGCATCATCCCGATGGACGACAAGTACAGCCTCTGGACCATCGGCATCCCGCAGCAAGACTATGTCAACCAGCTCTTCGATCGGGCGGATGTGGTCATCGCTATCGGTTACGACATCGTGGAGTGCGCACCGGCCAAGTGGGGCGCACGGGAGAATATGACCATCGTCCACATCGACAGCGCCCCCGCCGATGTCAACAAGCGGTATCAGCCCGCTGTGGAAGTGGTAGGCGACATTTCAGAAAGCCTGTATGAGATACTGCGCTGTGCTCGCCGCACCGGTGAGCCGGAATTTGCACTGGCTCTCCGCCAGACGATGGTGGCAGAGCATGAGGCAATGGCGGCGGACGACAGCTGCCCCATGAAGCCGGCACGCATCCTCGCCGATGTGCGGAAGGTCATGGGCCGCGACGACATCGTGGTCAGCGATGTGGGCGCCCATAAGATGTGGATCGCCCGCCACTACGACTGCTATGAGCCCAACACCTGCCTCATCTCCAACGGCTTCGCCAGCATGGGCTTCTCCATCCCGGGTGCGTTCGCGGCAAAACTTCTCTATCCGGAGAAGAAGGTGCTGGCGGTCTGCGGCGACGGCGGATTCATGATGAACAGTCAGGAGCTGGAAACAGCGGTGCGGGAGCATGTGCCTTTTGTGACCCTCATCTGGGAGGACTCCAGCTACGGTCTCATCAAGTGGAAGGAGCAGGAGCAGTTCGGCGGCGAGCACTGCTATGTGGACTTCTCGAATCCCGATTTCAAGCTGCTGGCAGAGGCTATGCGCTGCAAGGGCTATCGTGTTGAGAAGGCAGAGAAACTTATCCCCACGCTGGAAGAGGCTTTCAAACAGGATGTCCCCAGTGTCATCGTGGTGCCGGTAGACTATAGCGAGAATATGAAGCTTACGGAACACCTCAAACAGGTGTATGCCCAGAAGTAACTATTATATATAAGAAAGAGCATCCGTTTGCCCGGTGAAGGCAGCAGATGCTCTTCTTATTATATATAGTGCAACGCCCCTCCCACTGGGAGGAGCCGCACGCCACAGGTGTGCTGAGTCGGTGTCAAAGCAGGGACTGATTTCAAGCAAAAAACTAGCGGATGTATACAAAAGCGAAAAAAGAGCAAAAAACTTGTAAAAAAGGCTTGCAAAGTGGCCCGG